>CAJXJE010000012.1 GCA_913054215.1 uncultured Candidatus Peregrinibacteria bacterium
GTTGGCTAGCACAGGGCCAAGATGAATCACTGCTTGCACAGATAGCTGCTTCCTGTAATCGTGCAAAACTCCCAGACATTGGAGACCCTACAGAAATTGGATTGCTTCAATTTGGAGAGATGCATAAAGCGCAACGTCTAGAGATTGATGATGAAGAGGTTCCATTTACCTCAGAAAGTAAGTATATGCAAACGCGTCACGGAGATCAGGTGTTCCTCAAAGGTGCTCCAGAAAAAATTGTAGAGCTTGCCGGAGGAACACATCAAAAGTTACTCGATGCCGATGATGCATTTGCAACTAACGGCTTACGTGTTCTTGCATGTGCTGTAAAGAAGGGCGACACGATTACCATAGTTGGAATGATCGCTATGGAAGACCCGCCTCGCGAAACGGCAAAGGAAGCGATAGCGCAGGCAAAGACAGCTGGCATACGCACGATTATGATTACAGGAGATAATCTGCGCACAGCAGCATCTATCGCCAAGCAAGTAGGGATAGAAGGCAAAGCAATACATGGCAGTGATATAGATCATATGACGATGCATCAGCTCGCAGTGGTGCTGGAAGACGCGGCAGTGTTTGCGAGAGTGTCTCCTGTCCACAAGCTCAGGATTCTCGAAGCCTTGCAGGATGCGGGAGAAGTAGTCGCGATGTCTGGTGATGGCGTCAACGATGCACCTGCTCTGAAAGGTGCACATGTTGGGATTGCTATGGGTAAAGTGGGAACAGAGGTTGCCAGAGAAGCATCGAGTATCGTCCTTGCTGATGACCACTTTGCGACGATCGTCTCTGCTATTCGTGAGGGGCGTAGAATCTATGACAACATCAAAAAATTCGTTCTGTTCCTTCTACGGGCAAACTTTGATGAGCTGCTCTTTATAGCAACAACGATCATCCTCGGAATGCCGTTGCCGTATTTGCCTCTACATATCCTCTGGATCAATTTGATGACGGACGGCCTGCCCGCCCTCGCCCTTGGGATGGAACCTGCTGAGCGTGGCATTATGAAGCGTCCTCCTAGGCCTCAAAGTGAGCATATTCTGCATGGTGAGTGGGGACGACTCCTCTTCTCGTCGGTTTTTGCCTTTGCTATGGCCTTTCTCTTCTACCTCTGGCAGCTTTCGAGTGGCGTTAGCCTCATAGAGGCACGATCGACCACACTCACTCTAGCGATCATCTTTGAGCTATTCCTTGCGTTCTCTGTGCGTAGTTCAGAGCCTATCTGGCGTATAGGATTTTTTGGTAATCCTTGGCTTCTCGGAGCTGTTGCTATCCCCTTTTTCCTCCAATTTGTCCTTCTCTATACCCCGCTCAATATTCTGTTCCATGTCACCCCCATTTCGTTTACACAGTGGGTAGAAGTGTTCCTACTGGCTACCGGTGCATTTGTTGTCTTTGAGATGATGAAACTGTTGCCAGACAGAAAATAAGTCGAATGTCTATTCCTTTCGGGCCTGGAATCGCGCAAGCTGTATACATGAGTGACCGTGTGTATAAAACCATAATGTTGGGGTATGTCATTGGGCCACTGATTGCACTTGTGGTTGCAGTAGTCCTGCTTTTCAACAGCTACATCTTTCCAGAAGACATCTATCTTTTCTTGGTATTCCATACCCTAGGAATGTTTGGTGTTACTGTTGGGTTTCATCGACTACTTACACATGATGGATTTAAAACATTTGCTCCCATCCGTGCATTCTTAATTTTATGTGGATGTATGGCACTCGAAGGAAAGCCACTAGAATGGATTTCAACACATACGAAACATCATGCACATTCCGATCACGATGATGACCCACACAGTCCACTCGCAGGTTTCTGGCATGCGCATATGGGTTGGGTATTTCATCAGGATAGCTTTGCAGATCCCAAGGTGTACTGCCCACATCTTTTAGAAGATCGCGTTGTCATGTTTGCGCAGCGAACCTACTTCGTGTGGCCTGCGCTCTCATTTGTGATTTGCTATGCAGTTGGAGGGTGGTCAGGTGTTCTTTGGGGAGGCCTCGTACGGATGGCATTTACGACCCATACAACATGGTGTGTAAACTCCATATGTCACACATTCGGAAAGAGAGACTTTGAAACGACCGATGAAAGCCGCAACAACTGGATCATTGGCCTACTTGCCCTTGGTGAAGGGTGGCACAACAATCATCACGCCTTTCCGCGAAATGCCTTTCATGGAATGAAGTGGTATCAATTTGATTTATCCGGAGGACTTATTCGCACTCTCGAAAGAATGGGGCTCATATGGGATGTGCAACGTGTAGGCCAAACGATGATTGATGCACATAAACTCAAAGGAAAGACGATGCACGAAAACATCATGCGGCTCAAACAAGAACTTGGTGACTATATCGATCAAGGAAGACAAGAGATAGACCTCATGATGTTGAAACTTCCTCCAGCGAAAGTGGCTACTGTTCGGCATTATCATGAGCAGACGATGAAGCGGTTGGCAGAGATTCAGATCCATTTAGTTAAACGCAGGAATATGAAACGTAGAGCCATAGAAAAGCGCTACGAAGAAGTAGCAAAGCTTATCGAGATTGCAAAACAGAGGATGACGATGGTGGCGGCGTAAAAATCTAGCGGAGCATGTGGGTCTCCTACCCTTTAGAGTATATTGGAATGGAACAAATGGAATACTATAAAAAAGGATGTTCTAGTAATTATTGCTCTTTCATTGAACAAGCCATATCTTCAAAATATTTGGCAGATCAATGAAATACAATTGCTTGAAATTAAGCAGAGATAGGAGCAGTTCTTAATCGTGATAGAAGCAGTCGTAACTGAAAAGTGATTCTATCGTGGACAGGCTGCCCCTTGGTCTGGTTTGTTAGCATTTGATGTAAGCAGTCACACAGCCATAGGGCGGATAGCGCTAAAGAGATAGTGTTTTTAGTTCAAGAGTCCGGTACAGGCTGAATTCAAACTGGAAAAAGAAGCCATTTTCTGGTATAATTTAGTGATTATGTCAAAAAAAGACACACAACCCCTCAAAGTGCTCATTCAGCGCTCACGGCTCCTCACTGATGATCGTAAAGAAAAACTGCTTGGTCATGTTTCTTCCATGTCTCCTAAAGCTCAAGAGAAACTGGAAAATATACTCTATGAAGAAGGTAAGTTTCTCTCTGGCTTTGTAGAACACACAATTGGACAAGCAATCAATAGTGGTAATACAGAGGTCCTGAAGCAACTGGATGGTTTCTTTTTTAAGGCAGGAATGAAGCTACGAAAAACAGAGGAGAGTGCAGAAAGAGCTCAAGAAACAGAGCAAATGGAACATTTACTCGATGACATCAGTACATGAATCCTTCACCAAGTCCTGATCGGTATTCGTTTGATAAGCGTATCCAGGATACTCAGGGTAATATTGATAGCGAGATTAATAAAGCAAAGTTTACAGAGGAACAGGAAGTTGCAATGAAGAAGGCGTACATAGACAAGGTCAATGCATTGCAAGGACAAGTACGTAGGTCATTTGGGAAGATTGATGTCCATCGAGATTTGCGTTCTTCTGAATGGCGAAAATGGGAAGAAGAAGTTTTGGGAGTAGAGAGCAAATTCTACATTCTCCTCAGTGATGCATACAAAAAGATGAAGTTATTCAAAGACGAAAGGGCGGATAGCACTAAAGAGGAAGTATATATTAATGGGCTAGCTAACTTTAATGTTAAAATTGATGAATACCTCAATGAGGTATCTGCATTGGATGAAGAATATGAAGAACCGAAACAGTCAAAAGAAACACAAGAAGAGCCTTCACAACCCCTTACTATCAAAACAGTGTTTCTTGAGTGGAATGTACCTGGTACCAATAAAGAGGTTGCTGAAAAAGCACGACAGGCAAGTGAACATTATGGAGAAGCACAGATACGTGATCTTGCAGCAGCCCTATCTCTCTATGAGTCATTGCCAACGCCTCTCAAGAAAAAACTCTTCAATACGACCACTCCTGTATTTCGTCAGCAAGTTGCAGGACAGCTTGCAAACGGAACTTTTGAAACATCTCCATTATCATTTTTACTCACTGAGGATTTTGACAAAACTGAAGAGCAGGTGCTGTTAGAGCGCGAGACAGTACTTGATCGTATCAATGCACTTTCACAAGAGGTGCAGGATTTGGAGAAACGGACACACAAACAAATAGCACAACTATGCAAAATAACAATAGAAGATGCTGCGGATGACACTATTGGAAGTATCGTTGCCTGGGCGATGAATACAAAAGGCTATCCAAAAATCCAAAAAAAGATAGTTCATTTTGTACAAGGGCTTGCCGAAGAGGTGCAATCTCGTCAAAGCGAAATGAATGCACTTGCGTTGCAGCTCAAACAAATCGAATACTCATTCAATTCCTTTGATACAACGACTGCCCGTAATGAAGGAAGGAAACAACAAGAAGCACAACTACTTTTCCGTACAAAGATTGATTTTGGTCAGGACATTCAGCTGCCAGATTATCAATTGCAGCTACTGAGGCCTGCACAACAACAACTCTTTCTCGGTAAACATGAAGATGCACTCAGAACGTCCATTGATGAGTTCAATGTACATATAGAAAAGAACCCTGATCTCGATACCTTGGATCGTATTGATATTCTGAAACTAATGAATATATCAGAAGTAAAACCTGATGGTGCACGGTTTGAAAACATTGATTTAGGATTCAAAAACCCATTCAGTCAGCTTGATGTTGGTAATGCAACCTTTTCACGCCTTCGACCAATAATTGGACCAGATGGAATGTTTGATGGTAAGTTACCACAGAAAATAACTGTTCTCAGAGACCTTGGTACACTCGAAGGTGGAGAGCTAATTTTGGTTGAATTTCCAAGGGTGGAGGGAGGACTTACACAAACAGCCATTGCATTTCGTGACAGTGAAGGGGTGGTTCGATTGCAGGATGGGACAGTCCTTGAAGACCCGCGCCAGCTTCGTCCAATGAAAATAAGTTCAATATCAGATTACAGACAAACTGTGTATGTATCTCCTGAAACTGAGCGCTTCTTGCGTAGTAATGTAGGTAGTGATTCGAGTACAAGAGTAGTGTTAAGAGAAAGAATTCGACAAACACAACCCATCGCCCCTTTTCCTGTTGGTTCATTCCGTACACTCGATACATCACAACTGCAAACAGCCTCTCGTAGATATAACGGTGAAATCAACTTACGGGATGCAAATGGCAATCTGGAACAGACGATTGATGCAGAACGTCTTCGGAAGGAAAGCACAGAACAGGGACATGATGTTCTTCGTAGTATTGACCAAAATCCGCTTATTCAAGGTGTCACACAGAGAGCTGGAACATTACAGGGAAACATGCAGAACATGCAGATGATGTTGCAAACAGCAATGAGTAGCGAGGCAAACGTGGGAGATGATTTTGTCGAGCAACTGCATGATTACGCCAGGCCAATGCTCAAGGTCATGGAAGACCAAACCACGAAGCAACAGATCCTCGAAGCAAAAAAATTACTGCAATCACAACTCCGGCGTGTAAAATTCGAAAATTTCCTCGGGCGAGGCATGGAAAGTGAGATACAAAATCGTATTGATGCTCTAGATGATTACATTGATGTGCTGGACGACGATCGAATGTTGCATGGCTTGCAATCAGCAATGGAGGTGCGATCTGATACATGGGAGTCTTGGCTTAGCAAGGATGGTCTTATCATGCTTGGTGCGATAGTTGTAGCCGTGATTGCTATTGTTCTTCTCACGGTATTTACAGGTGGAGTAGGGCTCATTGCTATTTCCGCAGTAGGTGCAGCAGCAGGAATTGCAGGAGCAGAAGGGACAAAGGAACTTCTCTACCAATATCACAATACACTAGGAGGAGCTTCAACTGGTCAATATCGGTATACAGATGGTTCACGCGTTGGCAATTACTTCAGAGACCAAAAACTATTTGATCAAAGAACGGGTAAGTTTGTTGAAATGGAATTCTTAGGGGATGTGGCTTTTCCTTATGCAAAAGAATTTTTGGTGTGTTTTGCAACAACTGCTCTTGCACTTGGTGCGGGACAGGCTGCTGGTAAAGCACTCAGTAGACTGGCGCAGAGCTCAAAATCAATGCAGGCACTTGCGCAGAACAGCGGGATTGCAAATAGTATTATGAAACGGCTTTCAGGACTTTCAGACGATGTAGTAAGAATACCTGGCAATATGAAAGAATTTGCAAAAATTTCATTCAAAGAAATTCTAGATGAATTGAATGATGAACTTATATTGGAAGCAGGGGTTACACAAGGACTTATGCGCATTGATAAGCGCCTGGCTTTCCTAGCTACATTCATTGTAGCAACAGGAAAGGGGTTCAAACCTCTTTCTGGAGGACAAATGGAGTATTCATCCGAGATGAATTCAGAGGCTGTTCGTGCTTGGGCTGAGGATCAGGGTCACACTGTCGCTTTTGAGAACAAGGGTGTCTTTGATGTGAAGACATTTGATGGGCAGACGTTGGTCTTGAAGCCTGCTGTTGTAGTAGAAACTAATACAGAGCAAGAAGCCGAAGGAGAGCCTTCACTCGAACAGTTGTTAGAAGATGGTGCTAGTCTTATTGCAGCTCGCAGAGAAACTGGAGCAAGTCCCGAACTCACCCAAGAAGCTGCAAATATGATGATTGATCAAATGGCAGATATGGCAGAAAGAGCTGCAAATGGTGATCCAGACGCAACCCAAGAATACATTGATAAGCTTGGCAAAAGAAAAGCCAAAGAAATATTTCAAAAAGAGAACGACGAACTTATTGGAGAAGGCAAAGAACCATATTCTTCTGTAGAAGAGTTCGTGCAACAAAAATTGGCAAAGAAGTTTACAAAAATTCTCGCAAACATTAGAGAGGGTGGTATTGGTCTAGGAAAAGAGAGTTACATTGGCAAATCAATCCGTGATCTTCATAAGCTGATGCCTGGAGTGGATATGGAAGTAAAACAAGGACTGAACCGTCAGTTGCATGAAGCTGCCATGAGAAACAATACTGTATGGAAGCAGTATGCTAGTAATAACGAGTTAGATGTGAGTAATCTTGAACAATACATGGATTGGTTCATGAGTCCAGATCAGACAATTGAAGGTGGCAGGCCAGACGTATCAAATCATGCAGAAACAACTTTTGCTGGTATTGATTCAGCACAAATAAACAGTGAGGGTGCTAATACAAGGCTTGATGCAACAATAGTGGCATTAAGTAGCATAGAGGGTGAATTTTCTCGTGCTGCTGTCGAGCAAGCTTTGGACAATGTAACTGATCCTGTGGATCGAACTGTGCTTCTTGAGACAGCAACAATGTTGGAAAACATCACTCCTAAAGCTGGCGAACAATCACTCATGCCTGTAGAACGTTGGAAGATCATGGAATTCTCTGCTCGGTACCTACAAGATTTCCGTGCTGCTAATTTCGATACAAGCCCTCAACAGGCGCTCGATCTTATAGCTAATAATGCACTCAATCTCGCTCATCAAAACATAATGGATCATATGACACTCGTAGGATCGAGCCATGGGTCTCTCCATGTCCTGCATGGTAATTCGACAATGCTTCTCAATATCTGCGACCAACTCAATTTCACTCCTCGCATGCGTGTACTTGCGATGCAAGCAATGTTTGATCATGACATGGGCTACACCAAGAGAACCCTAGTAGGTAGCACTGGAAAGGAAGGAGTGTTTGATGCATCCAAAGATCATCCGCTGGAGAGTACATTGCGCATTGAAGCTAGCCGTGATCAGTACATTGCTATCTTTGGAAAAGAAGGCTACGAAACCATCCGTAACGCTGTTCTGGATCACTCTGACCCACTAGGGGAAGGACAGTACGAGGGAGATACAACAAAGTTACGGCTAATGGTGGATGAGACAGCATCTGAAAATAAACGAGTAGAAGCTGCTGTTGCCTGTGTAGACTGTCTTGCTACAGTCAGCAATCTCAAAGCATCACCACTCATTCGTGATAATCCTGATGTATTTGCTACCATGACACGTATTCAGCAAATATGGGATCAGGCTCGTGCAGAAGGTAAAACAAAGGGCAATGCTCCAGAAGACATGATTACCGATCCAGAACTCAAGGCAGAAGCAGATGCCATTCGTCATGGGTTGATTGATCGCATTAAAGCGATGGATGAAACACAGCTGTCTCCAGAAGCCCAAGAAGCGTATGTTACGTCATTGGAAAGTACGATGACGTGGTCTGACTTTATGGGAAGCTTTGCTATTAGTCTCAACATGCAAATGATTGGTGCGAGTGTATCACCTGACCTACGTATTGATCAGCAGGGTGGTGTGCACGTCGAGTTTTCTATTGATCCAGATGGACAGGCCTTGATTGCAGAAACAATGACTGAGAAAGCAACAGCGAAAATAAGTGAAGCAGGAGTCCTGAAGGCAGCTGATGACTTTGGTGGATTAACAGGAGATAGCAAAACTAAACTCTCAGAATTTACTAAAAACTCACGTAACCTCCGTTCATCTAATGCAAATGAGCGCATTCGAGCACAGGCATACTTTGAACAGAATGGCGGTACGATCGAACTGACGACCAATTCGAACCTCGTTATTGATCTTACTGTTGGTCAGAATCCCGAGTACACACAAATGAGAGAAGCATCAACAGCTGCTATGCGCATTGATACAATCCGACAAGAAGCTAAATCCCGATTGAATAGTCTTCTCACGACTGGAACAGTACACATTGAAGGTGTAAATGGGCAAGTAGAGATTTCATCTGTAGAAGACTATAACAAGTACATCCACGACTCATTGGATTCTACTAAGAACGACCTTCCTAAGGATTTTGTGATGCCATCAATGAATGACTATCAGAAGTTCATCTCTTACGAAGTGGCGATATATGAGGTATCGCGTGCTACCCAAAAGCAAACAAAAGCAGAAGCACGGAAGACGTGGCAGGAGTTTTATGGTAGAATGAGCAGAGGTGGAAGTGCATCACCCGTTACCTCTTTACGCAGAGCAGCATGAGAAAATCTACAGATCAAATTACGGCACAAGAAAATAACGCAGGGCGCTTGCAGCAACTGGAACAGCAGTTACAAGCGGATGATGTGCGCATCTTGCTTGATGCAAGAAATAAAGTTGAGGAATATCTGAGGCTCGGCAGAAAGTGGCAATTTTTTGCACTTCATGAACAAGCCTCTGATGAAGCATGTCGAGAAGTTATGCGGAATGTATTCATGCCTGAGTCAGGACTGGCAGTAATGATTGCAAGTAATAATAGTGCCTTGGAAGGTAGAGTAGATGTAGCCCTGAAAAATAATCCAAAAATGCTAGCCATTATGCTTCTTGATCAGGTTGATGCTCTCACTGCTGATAGAGATCCTGAACACTGGGGCACCAAATTTGCGCGCGAACAATTAGATACAAATTTTGATGACACGGATCCTTTTGATTGTGTGAATGTAAAGCCACCAATTACCAGTTGGCCTTCTTGGTTTGCAGTTATCAGGCAACATGAACTTTCACCTGCTGATATAGAATCTATTTATACTGCAATTGATGGTGGTCATTGGAGTGGTCAGCAACCGAATATTCAAATTCTGCAATCAGGAACACAGTCAGAAATTAGTGGGATTGGTGCTTAAGAATACGTGAGCACTGTCCGAGAATAAGAAAGTTCAATCACTTATGGCAGTAGGTACAAAACTATTCAACGTGCCCTTAGTGTTCTACATACCTAGGTGAGAAGGATTGGTACCTTAGTAAAGAAATACAGTGCTTTAAGGGGTTTGTTGAGATAATAAATCCGAAGTTTACTCTCTATAGTGAAACTTTTGCAAGTGCCCTTACTGCAATGCTTGGCGGAGAGTGAGGGATTCGAACCCTCGGACCGGTTACCCGGTCAACACATTAGCAGTGTGTCCCATTCGACCACTCTGGCAACTCTCCACAGAGTTTAGTATAGGGCAACCTGCTCACTCTCTTCTAGATCTTCTTTGTCTTTCTCAAATGCCAGCATTGCAGTACGAAGATCATAAATACCATGTTGAGAAGTCACTTCTATAGACCCATTTTTCTCAAAGGTGTTTACCAGTAGGTCCATGATAGGTACACGAACAACGATACAACCCATACTGCGGAATCTCGTATCCATACCATAGAAAAGCTCTTTTTCATTTCCATATTCGTGGAAACCGTATGCGGTATGATCAGTACCATCTTTGTAGAGTCGAAGGAAGCGACCGGAAGGACCAAAGGTCAATCGGTCTCCTTTGATATGTATACTTTTGGCAACCCAATTCCAGTTTGGGGTCGCAGCATTATATGAGCGACCTATGTAATATACCCAACGTTTCTGACCAGTTACCACATCAAAATTCATATACCTACCATCTTTATGAAAGATATAGCCCTGATTATTTTTCGTATCTACAAGGATTTTATCATCCTCTTCAATGCTCCAATTTTCCCGAGATATTTGCAATGGTACAGGGTCGCCTGGCAGCCCTTGCTCACGGGCAATGGGGGCAATCGGAACGCTCAAAATGAGCATCAGTAATGTACTAGTCAAAGTTGACATAAGGGCAACTATTCTACATAATTTCACTCGTACGTCAATGGCTTCTATTAGCCGAATTGTGGCAATATAGTGGCCTGAAACGGGGTATATTCTCTCACAGAAAATTTTGATCAATTATGGATGATTTTCCACACGAATCGGTACTGCTTACAGAGGTCCTTTCGGGGCTAGATCCACAGGCTGGAGATCGCATTCTAGATCTCACCTTAGGCCTGGGTGGACATGCATCTGAGCTCCTTAAAAAGGCAGGGCCAAAGGGATCACTTGTCGGCATAGATGCTGATGAGGAAAATCTACAAGCAGCCGAAATGCGATTAGCAGATTACGCACATCAATGTCAGTTTGTTCATGCAAATTTTGCTCAGCTCGCAGAACTCAATCTCGGGTCATTTGATATCATCTTTGCAGACCTCGGTGTGAGCTCTCCTCATTTTGATGAGCCAGA
>CAJXJE010000013.1 GCA_913054215.1 uncultured Candidatus Peregrinibacteria bacterium
AACTTTTGCACCTGCATCATGCGCCTTGGTGATGATCGATTCAAGATCAGGTTTTACTCCAAGGACATTACTGCACCCGGTGATGGCAACGAGTTTTACTCCATCAAAATTATCCCCAAAGGGGACGCCTTCGGTGTCAACAATCAATTCACCCTTATCATTAATATCTATCCACTGTATTTCGATTCCGATTTCTTCTTTGAGTTGTAACCACGGAACGATGTTGCTGTGGTGTTCCAAAATAGAGAGTGCAACCTTGTCACCTTTTTGCAGGTTGGCAGCTCCCCAACTTTTGGCAACGAGGTTAATCGACTCGGTACACCCATGGGTAAAGATGGTTTCGAATGTGGCTGCATTGATAAACTGTGCAACGGTCTTTCTGGCCTCCTCATAGGCAATGGTCGCCTTTTCTGCGAGCATATGCATACCTCTGTGGACGTTGGCATTCTCCGTCGTATGGAACAGGTCCATCGCATCCAGCACCATTTGGGGCTTTTGTGCAGTAGCTGCTGAATCTAGGTATATAACCTCTCCAGAGCGGAGGATCGGGAATTGCCGTCGAATTTCGTCCGTATGGAGCATTCTGAGATGTCAGAGTAGCAGATCTCTGGGACAATTCCCTCGCTTAGGCTTAGATTCTTGTATAGGCTACCCCTGATGCAACGACGAACAATTCAATTACTTTCTATCGGTCTGTTTCTGGGCTTACTCCTCTGGGGTACTTGGACGTTCTTCCTCTATTTGGGTGTTGGTGTTCATGGAGCCGTATTGCTTGATAAAGAGGCTCAAGATTCGGTCGCAGCGCTTTGCAATGCTGGTAGCTTTTTCTGTAGAGGGATCTATTCTCTCTTTCCGTTCATTTCTCATACACTAACGCGTGTACCGCATTTTATTTGGTATACAGGAATATCTGCACTTGTGTATGCAGCATTCGTTTTGTGGGGATATGTACGCAACCGCAGTTGGAATCTTCAGTGGACGATGTCCCCCTGGAAGCTGCTGCTGCTTTTTGTTGGAATGATGTGGTTAATCTTTACCTGCATCAGTTATACCCAAAACGGAGCTGTGAGTATGAATACTATTGTGGAGGCGAGGCCAGAGGTCTATCAAGGAGCTGGAAGTGAAGCGATTGAAGCACTCGAAAAGAACTATAATGGGTTAAAAGAACGTGGATGTCTCACACGCATTGGCGTATTTGCTGGAGTCGCAGAGGCCAGCACTATAAACACGTGGTGTATTCAGAAATCCTTTATTACACGCGTACTGCCTCCACTACTCTTCTTGTTACTTCTCTCCTTAGAGTTTCTTGTTCTGGGTCGCGCTGTCTTGCGAAAATTCTTACGCATTACTCCGAGTGACATGCTTACAGAGTTTGTTATTTCTCTTGGAGTGGGTGCAGGTGTTTTGATAGTACTGCTGTGGCTTGGTGCTGTGACACATATCTACACAGCGCTCTTTGGGTGGCTACTTTTGCTCGCTATTCCTGTTGTGCTGTTTCGACATTCACAGTATTGGATAGAACGTTTCTTGCACACACGTTGGTCGTTTACTGCGCGATGGCACAGTGTACTCGTTCTTCTGATTTGGTTTCTCTTAAGCTACATTGCCTTTAACTACATCAATGTCATCAGGCCATTCCCTATTGGATGGGATGACTTGGGAAGTTATCTCAACCGCCCAAGGCTTTTGGTAAGCTATGGAAAATTCATACACTCGATGCAAAGTTTTCAGTGGGAGTACTTAACCAGCCTTGGATTTTTACTGTTTGGATTTGAAAGTATTTTTGGTGCAACGACTTCGCTGATTATTAACTGGTTCCAAGGGATTTTTGCCATACTTTCTATCTATCTCTTCGGGCGTGTACTCATGGGGCCAGGACGCGGAATCCTTGCAGCGACAATCTATTACACATTGCCTCTTGTAGGTCACTTCTCATTCGCAGACATGAAGATTGATAATGCAGTGTTTGTGATGTCTGCACTCTCGATGTTCTGTGTATTTGAAGCACTCTTTCGACATACTGAAGATCGTCCAATGCAACGCAAATGGATACTGCTTGGCGGCCTCTTTGTAGGTCTTGCGTTCTCTATGAAGGTGACTTCCATCATGATGTTTATGGCATTGGGGACGATGATCCTTGGAATCTCGTTGCACTGGATTGCTTATCCAGCAGCACTACTGTTTGCCTGTGCTGTATTTACACAACAAGGCTTGATTGATATCACCAAAATTGCTGAGAAGGTCGATATTAATCCAGACTCTATATCGCCATTTGCACTTACGATGACATTCATTGCTTTGGGATGCTTAGTGTTTGCTATAGCAGGATGGATGAGGCCAAAAGCTATAAAGCGGTCTGTGATAAGTGCGTTACTCCTTGTTGCAGGATTTGCGATCATGGTGTTTCCATGGGTCGAGCACAACAATATATTACATGGCAATGTCATACCGCAGTTTGAATTAAAACCACCGAATACCCTGACTCCGATCATCGATCAGTTTGGACACAGGCCAGATGTGCAGTATTCTCTTCCACCAGAACTTGCGACGGATGGTACTAATGCTCGTTGCAAGTCTACTGCAGGAAAAGAAGAACTCGACCGTTACTGGGGAATCAATCACCGTGGCTGGAGTCACTATTTGGGATTGCCGTGGAGATCGGTAATGAACTTAGATCATGCTGGATATTATGTAACGACTGCACCGGCACTGTTACTGTTCCCACTCTTACTCCTCCTTCCATTTTTCTGGAAAAAAGAAGGGAAGTGGCTTCGGTGGATGTGGGTGAGCACCGTATTTTTATTGGTGCAGTGGGTGTTCTTTGCTAATGGAATTCCGTGGTATGGCATCGGTACTTTTGTAGGGCTTGTACTCTGTCTGGAGGCATTGGTTGCAAAAGCTCCTGATAGACTTAGCCGAACTTTGGCTGGTGTGCTGATGGTGTTATCTATCCTTGTTTGCCTTGGTATGCGCTTTTGGCAATTTGAGTCACAGCGCAACTTGTTTGAGTATCCTATCGGAAAGATTTCTGCAGAGACTATACGAGAACGAACTATTCCGTATTACGATGATATAACAGATATTGTACTTGAGCGCAGTAAACGTTTTCCAGATCGGCCGATGCTGTATCGCATTGGTACGTTCTTGCCGTACTTCGTTCCAAAGAATTTGGAATTGATTGGTGTGACCGATCATCAGCTCGACACCTTCAATTGTCTGTATCAAGAGGAAGACAACGCACTGACGCTACAGAGATTAAAGGCACTTGGTTTTAACAGCATCGTCTTTGATACGAATACTGCAACTATTGAAAAAGATCTTAGTGGCTCTTTACACCAGAAAGTGCAACGGCTCACAAACTTCCTCAACAGTAAAGAGGCCGGTCTTGAAGTAGTGATATTCGATCCCAAAGGTGGTGTTGCATTCCTCCTCATTCCCTAATGAAAATTATCGCAGTGATACCGGCATATAATGAAGGCAAGCGCGTGGGCAACGTAGTGATGGATGCAAAGAAGTATGTTGATACAGTCATTGTGGTAGATGACGGATCAACAGATGATACTAAGAAGTATGCAGAGAAAGCAGGTGCCATTGTGCTTAGTCATATAGAGAATTGCGGTGCGGGAGCTGCTACCATGACGGGCATTGATGCAGCGCGGGAACTTGGTGCGCAGATCATAGTGACCCTTGATGCAGATGAGCAACATAGCTCGGATGATATCCCTGCTCTTCTAGAACCTATCAAAGCGAACAAAGCAGACATCGTGTTTGCAAATAGATTTGGTCAGCGCAATAGTATTCCCTTTATTCGACGTCTCTTTAATGGACTCGGAAACTTTATTACCTTTGCTGCGACAGGGAAGTGGATCAAAGATAGTCAGTGTGGATTTAAAGTATTTGGTCCAAAAGCGGTGAAGCAAGTTGATCTACGCATGAGTGGGTATGAGTTTTGTACGGAGATTGTTCGAGAATGCGCTCAACACCACTGGCGTACAGCAGAAATTCCTGCAAAAGTGTTGTATTCTGAATACACCCTTGCCAAGGGACAGTCATTTGCCAATGGCATTCGCACTGCACTCAAAATTCTTCTCCGTTCTTTTCTCCGCTAACCTATGGAGTTCACTGCCTATCAGATTATTACACCATTGGCTGGATTCGTTGCCATTACCTACGCATGGAATCTTGTGTTACGACAGAAGAAAACATTGTGGGAAGCTATCCTTTGGACTATTTTTTGGGGAAGTATCATTTCTATTGCCATTTATCCTGAGTCACTCAATTACCTTTCGAAGTTCACTGGTATTAAAGATCGTGAGAATGCAGTCCTTGTTACGACGATTGCCGTTTTACTCTTCATTGTCTTTTACCTTATTATTCGCATAGAGGCTTTGGAGCAGAGACAGACGAGGGTAATACGGAAATTAGCGTTGAAAGATTTAGATAAAAAATAAACAAAAGGCGTAGGAGTAGGGCGTAGGGTCCTACCCCCAACCCCCTACCCCCTATCATTATGAAAACTATCCTTCTGATATCACCATATTGGAAAGAGCAACACCGCTGGATGGTGAGTTCGGTAAAACTTGCAGAGCTTTGGCAGCGCATAGGATTCAACGTCATCGCAGTGTGTATGGGGTCCGAGTCTAAAGTTGATCGAGTAAGTGATACACTGACAGTGCACTATCGAAAAGATTTCTTTCTAAAAGATCCATGGAACTATGGCATCGCGCTTGGATTTACGGGATACGTTCGCAAGCTCATTAGAAAAGAGAAGCCTGATTATATTGTCTGTAATAAATTATTATTTTGGACATCGTTTAGTGTAATCGCTCTTCGGTTGACTGGTCACAAGGTATTGGTTTTGACAGATGCGTTTGTGGGGATCAACTGGTGGCCGCGGGGATGGCTGCCCAAAGTGTGTGCTGCGATTTATGCTAATACTGGCGGTTGGCTTATCCTTCTCTGTGCGTCACGTGTGGTGACATTCCATCCTCAGCCTACATGTTTACTGCGTCGTCTTCTAATCCACAAAAAAACACAGGTGATTCCTACAGGGATTGATTCTAAAGAGTGGAAAGTGGAAAGTGGAAAGTGGAAAAAGAATGACGAGATTGTTGTGTCATATGTAGGTCGATTGGAATCTATCAAAGGAGTTGATGATTTTTTGGCGGCTGTTGTACCACTCAAGAAAGAACATGAGGATCTGAATATACAAGTTGTTGGTTGGTATAAGGATAACCATCCTCTTGTAGAGCAGTACCAGCGTGACGTGAAGTTCACGGGGCTTCGTAACGATATTCCAGAGATACTTGGCGCGACAGATATTTTTGTCATGCCGAGCCATAGTGAGGGATTGAGTAATGCAATCATGGAAGCGATGAGTAGTCGTTGTGCGTGCGTCGTCTCGGAAGTTGGAGGCAATACCTATCTTGTACAAAACGGCGTGTCCGGTTTCTGTTTTCCTGCGGGAGACCGCGAGGCTTTGGCTGCACATGTATCGCGTTTGATGGATGACCCTGCAAAGCGCAAGTCGATGGGGGAGGCTGCGCGTAAACGTATTGAAGAAGTATTCGATTGGAAGATTGTCGGAAAGAAATATCAAGAACTCTTTGAATCCCTATGAAAAAGATCGTCATCTTATCGGCTTTCCTAAGCCCTCTTCGCTCTGGTGCAGAGGCGTGTGCAGAAGAAGTTCCTTTGGCACTAGAAGGTCAGTATGACTTCACCATCATCACCGCTCGTATGCGCAAGGGGTTGCCAAAAAAAGATAAGCTACAGGGAAAGATTCCCGTAATTCGTGTTGGATTTGGCTGTACGTTTGATAAGTGGCTGTTTCCATTCTTGGCACCACTCGCTACTCGAAAACTCAAACCCGATGTGATTCACGCAGTCCTCGAGACCTACGCAGGACTTGCACTTGTTTTTTGCAAAGCACCGAAGAAGATTCTTACCTGTCAGACGACCAATCGATCACTCCTCAAAGGGCTCATAGTACGGTCTGCAGATCAAGTTACGTGTATTAGTAGAGCACTCGCAGAAATCATTCAGGGATTGGGGTGCAACAGTGTCCTTCTTATCTCCAATGGAATTCATGCAGCAGAGCTTGCTGATGCGGGACTGAATGAGGAACGCATTCCAGGTTCTGTATTGTTTGTTGGTCGACTCGAGAAGATGAAGGGTATTGATACCTTATTACAGGCAGTTGCTAAGGTGCCTGGTGTGACTTTGGACATCGTTGGCGATGGATCGCAGAAAGAGCTGCTTCAGAATTTAACAACAGATTTAGGTATAACAGATCGTGTACAGTTTCTTGGATACCTTCCACCAGAGTCTCTTGCAAAGCACTACGCACGTGCGCAGGTGTTCTGCGGACTGAGCAGGTCTGAAGCATTGGGCAATGTGTTCCTCGAAGCACAAGCCGCAGGGTGTGCGGTGATTGGAACATCAGTTGGTGGTATTCCTGATATTCTGGATCATGAAAAGACTGGACTTATTGTAGCTCCAGATAATGCAGACGCTGCTGCGCAAGCTATCAACCGAATAATGGAAGATACGGATCTTCGCAATAGGATTCAAGAAGCAAGCGCTGCACGTGCGCAAGCGTTTGATTGGAGTGTGATCGCTGCGCAGTACGCGAAGCTCTACTAAGCTACTTTCACAGCTTCTGTAACAGCAGGCTTTACCGCTGCGAGCTTTCGTTCACGTACGAGGATTGCTGCGCGGTGCAAACTTTCGAATGTTCCTGCATCAATCCATTCATCTGTAAGTTCTGAGTATCCGAGCTTGCCTTGGTCTAAGTACCACTTGGTGACATCGGTAATCTCGAGTTCTCCACGTGCAGAAGGCTGCATGGTGCGGATGAATTCAAAACACGTATTGTCATAGAGGTAACATCCAGTTTGTGCGAGGTCGCTACGAGGAGTCTCTGGCTTCTCTTCTATGGATACTACTTTGTCACCATCGACTTCTACCACACCGAATCGCTTTGGGTCTGGTACCTGCTTTACAAAGATATGTCCTCCACCGGTAAATGCACGGATGTATTGAGAAATATTATCAAAGTAGATGTTATCTCCAAGAAGTGCACACACACTGTCGCCTGCGGCAAACTCTTCTGCCATACCAAGAGCTTGGGCGATTCCTTTTGGTTCGTCTTGTACACGGTACGTAAACTTACAGTTGAACTTGCTTCCACTTCCTAGGAACCCAGTCATCTGGTCGATGTTCTCTGGTCCCGTAATCACCATGATCTCGGTTATACCACCACTTAGAAGAGTCTGAAGAGGGTAGAAGATCAGAGGCTGATCATAAACGGGCAGCAGCGACTTATTCGTCACTTCTGTGAGTGGGCGCAGTCTTGTGCCCAGTCCGCCGCAGATGAGAACTCCTTTCATGGGGTAAGTATCGCAGAAAGCGTGAAATATGCTAATGGATTGGATATTTAACAGCAAATATTGCATATTGTCAATATAAGGATTTATGATGTAATTGGCGTGAAAACTGCTAAAATATGCCTCTATGAACCTTCTCGTCACAGGTGCCGCCGGCTTTATCGGGTCTCATTTCGTTCTGCGTCATATCAAAAACCATCCAGAGGATACTATCGTGGTGTTGGATAAGCTAACATACGCTGCGGATAAAAGCCTCCTTGATCCTATCGCAGAGCAGATCACGTTCGTAGAAGGAGACATTGCCGATCAGGATTTGATGACCAAGCTTGTGGAAGATCATAGCATCGATACGATCATCAACTTTGCAGCAGAGTCGCACGTAGATAATTCCATTTCTGATGCGACACCGTTCTTGCACACAAATGTTATTGGTACACAGGCGATCATCGAAGTAGTGAAAGCACATCCCGATGTTCGTTTACTCCATGTCTCGACCGATGAAGTATATGGAGACGTTGGAGATGATGACCCTTCTTGTAAGGTAACAGATACGCTGCGTCCAAGTTCACCGTACTCAGCGTCGAAAGCTGCTGCGGAGATGCTGGTGCTTGCTGCGATCCGTACATTTGCTATTCAAGCAGTCATCACGCGATGTACGAATAACTACGGACCGCACCAGGCAGATGAAAAGTTTATCCCTACGGTCATTCGTAATGCACTTGCTGATAATCCAATTCCGATATTTGGTACAGGAAAGAATAAGCGTGATTGGATTTATGTTGGAGATCACTGTGATGCTATTGAGACACTTCTTACTGTTGATTGGAAATCGGATCAACGAACCATCTTTAACATTGGAATTGATAGAGAGTTTGAAAATATTGAAGTGGCTAAGATGATTCTTACGCTCCTTGGGAAGTCTCATGATCTAATTTCTTTCGTAGAAGATCGTAAAGGTCACGACTGGCGCTACGCAGTAGATTCTAGCGAAACTCGGACACTTGGGTGGGCACCGAAGATGGATTTTGAAGAAGGACTAAAAGAGACAATTGATTGGTACAAAAGTAAGTACGCATGAAGATCGTCCTCGCCACTGGCATCTATCCTCCAAAGATCGGAGGGCCGGCAACATATTGTCGCTCTTTAGCTGATCAATTAACAAAAGCAGGGCATCAGGTTATTGTGATAACGTATGGCGACAAAGTGGATAGTGGAAAGTGGATAGTGGAAAGTGTCTCACTTGGATTGCCTATTGCGCGATGGTTTGCTTATGCGAAGAAGCTTAAGACAGTAGGGAAGGATGCAGATGTCGTGTATGCGTTCTCTTCTATCAGCTGTGGAATCCCAATCATATTATCTGGACTTAGGGCCAAGAAAGTTCTTCGCTTGGGTGGAGATTTCTTTTGGGAACGCTACACAGACGGTAGTGGCTACCGGGGACTGCGTGATTGGTACGCATCAAAGTGTCCACTGGCATTTGTTGGTCGTCGCATCATGGGATGGATACTCAGACGTTTTGATCACATCGTATTTTCCACAGATTTCCAGAAAGATATTTATGCAGATGTTTTTAAGAGACTGCCACAACAATCGGTTATCGAAAATGCTCTCGAACTCGAGATAGTTGTTCCTATGGAACTGCATACGAAGCAGGACCCTTTTCGTCTTTTGTTTTTAGGTCGTTTTGTGAATTTTAAACAAATTCCTATGCTTATCGAAGCAGTTTCTCAGATGCCTGATGTGTTACTCACTCTTATAGGGGAGGGGCCACAGGATACCTCTCTTCGCAAACTTGTTGAGCGTTTAGAACTTGATAGCAGAGTGCGATTTGTTTCTCCCCTTAGCGGAAAAGAGAAGTATGAGATATTCGGCAAGCACGATCTTTTAGTCATGCCATCTCTCACTGATATCAGCCCCAATACCGCGCTTGAAGCTCGATCGGTCGGTCTCCCAGTGCTCATTACTGAGCACAATGGCTTAAGTCATCATCTTCGCAGTGGCATGAGTTGCACCGATCTTTCTACAACAGAAAAGCTGCTAGAAGAAATCAAACGCATTCAACAAGGCTATAGCCATATTGCAGAAGCTGCTTCCAAAAAAATTGACGGCAGAAGTTGGAGCGAAGTTGCCTTAGAATCTGCCGATCTATTTGCTACAATTTGCGCTCAATGAAACTCCTGATGATCAGCGGCGACCGTTCCATCCTCCAAGGAAAGTTGGGGGCGTTTTGGTACACGTTGCAAGAAATGCGTAAGCACTGGGATCGTATTGATGTTATTTGCCCGTATGTGTCCGAGAAGTCGCTTGATGTATCGGAGTCAGGTCACAGACTTACATCCGATGTAAAAGAAGGAGGTGAAGTCTTTTTTCATCCGTGTCCACAGTCTTTACTGTTCCAGATTCCGTGGATCGTCAATCGTGGAAAAAATCTGATACAACAACATAGTCACGACGTTATGACTGTGCACGACTATCCACCATTTTATAATGGTGTAGGTGCAAGAAAGCTTCATAAACTGACGAGTGTGCCGTACGTTGTTGAAATTCATCATATTGTTGGATGGCCAAAGGCAGCGTCGCTTTCTGAATTGATTGGCCGCACTATGTCTCGGTTGTATTTGCGTACGGATGCAAAGGAAGCGTCTGCTGTGCGTGTTGTTAATGATGCTGTTGAGAAGCAGTTGCGTGCGTGGAATGTTCCTTGGAGGAAGATCGAAAACATTTCATCATTCTATCTCGATCGTGATTTACTGAGCACTGCACACAAGTCACCAGTTTCGTATGATGTTTCGTTTTGTGGAAGACTCGTTGCCAATAAAGGACTCTCTGAACTCCTTGATGCGATACAAAAGCTAGAGGGTGTGCGACTACTCGTTATTGGTGATGGGCCTGAACGGATCAAAATGGAACAAAAGGCAAAGAC
This sequence comes from uncultured Candidatus Peregrinibacteria bacterium, assembly GCA_913054215.1. Classification (GTDB taxonomy): domain Bacteria; phylum Patescibacteriota; class Gracilibacteria; order Peribacterales; family Peribacteraceae; genus UBA2170. The sequence continues at coordinate 10,312 of CAJXJE010000013.1, forward strand.
GATCGGTATCGATGGTCGTGTGACGTTTCTGGGATGGCTTCCTACTCAGGAGGCCGTTATTGGCGCTATTCAAACTGCTCGCGTTTTTGTAATGAACAGCAAAAGTGAAGGAGGGCCGCGTGTTGCCCTTGAAGCTATGGCCTGTGGTATGCCGGTGATTGTGACGGAAGTAGGAGTGATGCCAGAGGTGGTGAAAGACGGCCGCAATGGTTTGTTTACGACAGGTACAGCAGATGACCTTGCAGGAAAGATTAGCGGTCTCCTGAAAAATGAAATGATGAGAGATAGCTTAGCAAGTGAAGCATCGAAGGTGCTGGATTTGTATGAGCGATCGAAACTTATTCGGCAGTATGCAGATTTCTTAAAGCAGCAAACATGAAGCTGCTCATCGTTACACAAAAGGTAGATAAGACCGATCCTATTCTCGGGTTCTTTCATCGATGGATCGAAGAGTTTGCTTCGCACTGCCAAGTGACTGTTATTGGTCAACAGGTTGGTGCACATCAACTCCCAGAGAACGTGGAAGTGATCAGTCTGAAAAAAGAGCAGGGGCGCAGTAACATATCTCAGGTTTTTGGCTTCTGGAAGCTCATCTGGACTCATCGTAACAACTACGATCGTGTGCTT
>CAJXJE010000014.1 GCA_913054215.1 uncultured Candidatus Peregrinibacteria bacterium
TTCCAGATTTCCATTTCCACAAATAGAAGCAGAGGCCACCAAAGATCCTTCCGATGGAATACATGTGCAAATCGCGGTAGCACATGTTCTGCCTTTGGTGCAGTAATTGATGGATCCGGTTTCACATTGTTCACCCTCTTCTAGGGTTCCATTTCCACAGTCAAGTAGTGGTGCAGATGGGTAGCACGTACAGTCAGAAGTGCTACAGGTTCTTCCCGTTGTACAGTAGTTAACGGCACCCTTTTCACACTGCTCACCAGGTTCGAGTGTTCCGTTACCGCAGCGAAGTGGATTGAAGCTTTCATCGTCTTGATCGTTACCTTCATCATCAGATGAACTGTCATCGTCTGTTGAGCTATCGTCATCGTCGAATGAACTGTCATCGTCTGTTGAGCTATCGTCATCATCTGATCCTCCTGTAAGCGATGAGCTGCTGCTACTTGAATCATCATCTTCGTCGGATTCATCACTGGACGATGAGCTACTAAAACTCGATGAACTGCTACTGCTACTTGAACCATCGTCTTCGTCAGATTCATCACTGGACGATGAGCTGCTACTTGGTGATTCACATCCTTGGTTTAATACACCGCCATCTAAGATAAACGGCTCTGGAGGCGTTACTCCACACTCCAACCACTGCGCACTTGCGCTAAAGCATTTACCTTCATTACAAAAACCATAATAACATTCCAGAATGCATTGATCCCCTACCTGCCGACATTCATTGCAAAGGTTTGCACAATCGTCATTGTGAGTGCACTCAACATTTGAAGAGCTAGAGGAGGAGGAAGATGAAGAACTCGATGATGAAGAAGATTCCTCAACGCCACACGACTCGAAACACTGCGCAAGAGTCTGGGGGCTATCACATTCACTAAACGGAGAACAGAAATCGATTTCACAACAGTATCCTCCTGCACTTGAAGAACTAGAGGATGAACTGGATGAAGATCCTTCTATACCACACGTCGCCAAACACTCATCAAGTGTTGTGCCGTCATCACATCCAAATGGCGTACAGAAATCCACTTCGCAACAGAACCCTCCGCCGCCAGAAGAAGAACTGCCGTCGGAACTCCCTGGACCGCCTGGTCCACCTGGACCTCCGGGGCCACCAGGAGTTGAGCTAAAAAACCGAGAACTGCTTCCGCCAGAACTAGGACCTGGGCCAGAACCTGGGTTACCTGGGCCAGAGCCTGGTGAGCCGGGACCGCTACCTGGACTACCGGGACCGGGACCTGGGCCTGGGCTACCACCTGGACCGGGGCCTGGGCCTGCGCCACCATCAGAGTCATCGTCGGAGTCATCGTCGGAACCGCCATCGGAGCCACCATCAGAGCCACCATCAGAGCCACCATCAGAGCCACCATCGGAGTCATCGTCGGAGTCATCGTCGGAACCGCCATCGGAACCGCCATCGGAACCGCCATCGGAGCCACCATCGGAGCAACCAAGAGACTCCCGCCGACATGCCAACTGCGTATCATTACATCCTCGATTACATTGCGTACGTCCTGCCCGAGCCTGATCTCCTCTGGGAGAACAGCGCAATGGCCTCTCATCACCAGGTGCATAACACCAGGCGAGACTACAATTGAGAATACATTCCGCTTGGTCGTCATTACATTCTTGCGGAGGTGTAGCTTTATCGCATCGACAACTATCCCCTTCAGTTCGACAGTCATTAAGGTCATCAATACAACTCCGCTTACAAGCCATATTTGCTCCGATACCAATGATCTGCCAGGCAGGGCATGCTGCTTCACATTCAGACCACACTTCTCCACAGTCCTGATCGCTCATACAAGGGTCACAATCTTCTACAGCATCTCCTTGGCATTCCGTAAACTCGTTCCCACATCTACTGCTGCAGCGCCGCAAAATACTATTGGGTCCTGTGTCACAAAATGGATTGCAGTGAGTAGAAACACAGTCTTGCCCACACTGATTCACATCATCCGCACAATCCTGATATGTCGTGCATTCATCACCAGGTCCGGGACCTGGGCCTGGGCCTGGGCCTGGGCCTGGGCCTGGACCGGGACCTCCACTATTACCCGAAGTGCCACCACTTGTGTCACCAGAGACATCACCGCTGATACCTCCAGAGATACCAGCGATATCGCCACTTGTATTGCCACTTGTATTGCCTGAGGTATTACCGCTTGTACCACCAGAGTTATCACCACGGCTATCACACTCATAGTACGTCCATTCTTCTTGGCAATCATCAATACAACCTAGACGATCTGGACTGTCTGCGACTGGAAAATCATCTCGGCAATCTAGTAGGCAATCACGTCCACTTTGACTATTTCTACAGCTTGGACAACATCTTCCATTTCCACAATTAATACTTCCTTCAGGTGCCTCGGTGAACGATCCACCGCTTGGAGATGTGCAACAAGCACTACTTCCTGGATTTTTCTCACAAAAATCTATCGGTAAACATGCACCCATCCCATCGCACTCTTCTCTTCTATTACAATAACTATGATGACTTTTACATTTTCCACCTCTGCATGTACCGACCCAGCAGATCTCACCATCATTCTCACATTCCCCTCCATCAGCCGATGAATCAATACAGTATCCATCCACAATATCACTTCCATCATCGCAACACTCCGCAGCTGGATCTGTAATATCTCCACATGCTGCGTTCGGAAGCTCTGCACCACATTCGAACGTATAGTCATCGAACATATCTCCCCGCAGAGAGGTGGAATGTTTCTGATTGGATGCAAGAAACACTATTCCTGTAACTACAGCAAAAAGTAGCACCGTCCGCCTGTGGTTCCCAAAAAATGCTTGCATTTAATTAATATTAGCAACAACTACAGCAAACCCGCATCGCGATAATACTATTCTATGGTGTTATAACGCAGCCAACGTCTTCCCAAACTCCACTGCGGCATCCGGTCCGTTTCCAGTAACGATTTTTCCGTCGATTGTCACTGCTTCTCCGGTGTACTGCGCCCCATACGTTTCGAGGAGTTGTATTTGCTCCCCATCACTGTCCCATACTGTGGCGCGTTTGCCTTCAAGTACCTGTGCCTTGGCAAGGATCGTGGGCGCAATGCAAATAGCACCGAGTGGCATGTCCGCTCTATAGGCTTCGTTCGCGATTTTTAGCGCATCAGGATCAGATGCATAGGCTGCAGCTCCAGGACCTCCAATAAAAGCAATGTAGTCGTAATCTGATACTTTTACATCTTTGAGCGCAACCGTTGCCTCCTCAGATCCTCCCAGTCCTCCTTTGCATGATCCCACTCCTTTCGATGCAATAATGATCTCGTTTCCTGCACCTTCAAGACCACTACGGGTACCTTGATACTCAAGATCTTGATAGCCTTCTTGTGCGAGGATGATTAATGCCTTCGACATGTGATAAAGAAGAAAATATGAAAACCTGAAAATCTGAAAGTAGTATCACTGTATATATATTTTTCAACTTTTCAACTTTTCAGTTTTTCAGCTTTTTTTCTCAAGTCCTCCGTCAGCACCAATGTCTTTCTTGCTGACTTCTTCAATCTTTAACTTCTCTAACTCTGGTGTCTCTTTCAAGCCGAGATCCTTATTAGAGCGACCACTAACAGACTGAGAAGCCATGCGCTTACTGTCTTCGGATGATGCTGGTACTGTTCCAGCAATCCTCATCAACGCCTTCATTGTACACTGAGCGTTTACGAGCTTGTTTGTTGTTCCGTAGCGCTTACTCAGCACATTTCGGATACCTGCATGCTCAAGTACTACACGAAGTGCACCTCCAGCGATGATACCTGTTCCCTCGCGAGCAGGGATCAAGCGGATACGTGCAGCCTTAAACTTGTGATCAATCTCGTGTGGAATACTTCCATCGTCAACAGGTACTTTAATCATGTTACGCTTGGCGACCTTGGTTGCTTTCTGTACTGCAGATTGCACTTCGTTCGCCTTCCCTGTTCCAAGGCCAACGCGACCTTTTTTGTCTCCAACAACCACAACAGCGCGAAATCTCAGTCGCCTACCACCAGCAACCACACGGGTTACTCTATCGATAGAGAGTGTTGTCTCTTCGAAGTCGGAAGGTTCTCGCTTACGGCGATCTCCTCTTCTCTTACGGTCGGGTCTGGAGGTTTTAGGGTTCATAATTAGAAAGTAAGTCCGGCTTCGCGTGCAGCGTCGGCGACAGCTTGCACACGGCCGTGGTATTGGTAGGAATTACGGTCAAATACTATGGTCTTGATCTTCGCGTCTTTTGCTTTCTTGGCGATCGCCTCTCCAAGCTTCTTTGCTCCTTCAACATTTGGCTTTGCCTTTAGCTCTTTTGTAGATGCTGCAGCCAGAGTCTTTCCCGTCTCGTCATCAATCAGTTGGGCAGAGATCTGCAATAGTGAGCGGAAAACAGAGAGTCGTGGACGAGCAGCGGTACCACTGACCTTCGCGCGTACTCTGCGCTTTCTTGCTTGCCTGTTCTGAGTCTTTTTAGGAGCTTTCATAATGATAGGTTTTAAGCGGCGGCACTTGCGGCGGCCTTACCAGCCTTGCGGATAACATGTTCATCAATGTATCGAACACCTTTGCCTTTATACGGCTCTGGTGGACGGAAGCCACGAATATCAGCCGCAGCTTGCCCAACCTTCTCCTTATCGATTCCTTTGATAATCAGGATCTGCTTGTTCTTCTCATCTTGGGTAATTTCTACTCCTTCCGGTGCACTGTACTCAATAGTATGACTATATCCTAGGTTGAGCGTCACACTCTTACCCTTAGCCTGCGCCTTGTATCCCACACCAATAATTTCGAGCTGCTTCTCGTATCCTTCAGAGACCCCGACTACCATGTTGTTAATCAACTGACGGGTCAGTCCGTGACGTGCACGAGATTCCTGTGCATCATTGATACGCTCTACAATCACCTTGTCACCTTCTACTTTCACCGTCACTTCAGGAAGATGTGCGTAGCTAAGTTCTCCCTTTGGCCCCTTCACGACGATATTGTTGCCGTTAACCTCGACGGTTACGCCTCCTAAGATCGCCACTGGTTTTTTTCCAATACGGGACATGATTAGCTAATGGTACAGAGAACTTCTCCACCGATCTTTTTTGTGCGTGCCTGGCTGTCTGTTAGAAGACCTTGGCTGGTAGTAAGAACCGCCATACCAAAACCACGCAGCACAGGCTTAAGATCAGCCACACCTACATAGGTGCGACGTCCAGGCTTAGAAGTACGAGTAAGAGTGAGTGATAGTTTTTCAGGGTTGAATGTTACTTCGAGTGAAAGCTTTGGTGCTTCACCAATGACCTCCACGTCAGCGATCCATCCTTCGCTCTTGAGTAGCTCAAGGAGCTGCAGCTTCAAATTGCTGTGAGGAGCGAGGCATGACTCCTTACCCGCCTTTTGCGCGTTACGTATGCGAGTGAGTAAGTCGCCGATGGGATCTGTTACGTATGTCATATTACCAAGAGGATTTAGTTACACCGGGGACATCACCATTGGTCGCAGCCTCCCGGAAACAGATGCGACACACACCGAAGAACCTCATGTATCCGTGTCGACGACCACAAAGGGCACATCGATTGTAGACACGTGTAGAAAACTTTGGCTTTCGTCCTGCCGCGCGATCGCGGAGGAATTTTTCCATTTTCTTGTTCTGCTTAAATTTGAGAGCGGTTCTAGCCATTAGGATTCAGTTGGGGAATCAGATTTAGCTTCGGCAGTATCGCCAGATTCGGGTTTTGATTCAAGCTTTTCTTCTGATGATTCAGAGGATTCAGATGAGTCAGAGGATTCAGAAGATTTCTTTTCCTTTGTATCTTCTGATTCTTCTGCATCTTTTGCATCTTCTTTCGCTGCTTCCTCGGCAGCGGCTTTCTCTGCTTTTACCTTCTCCGCTGCCTGCTTCTCTTTCTCGTCCATCTTATCTCTTCTAAATGGCATACCCATTTCTGTAAAGAGTGCCATGCCTTCCTTGTCATTCTTCGCTGTTGTCGAAATGACGATCTGCAAACCAAAGATCTGCTTTGCTTCTGGAGCAGGAACTTCTGGGAAGATCGACTGGTCACGTATACCAATACTATAGTTACCCTGTCCATCAAGCTTACTTGGAAGTCCACGGAAGTCGCGGATACGAGGGATAGCGTAGCTCAGCAGTGTATCCAAGAACTCCTCCATTCTGCGTCCACGCAATGTAACGCGACACCCTACCACCATTCCTTCACGTGTTTTAAAGTTAGAGATCGCAATACGTGCCTTGGTGAATACTGGCTTTTGGCCAGTAATCTGCATAAGACACTGCTCGATGTACGCGTGCATTTCTTTGCTGTCCATCTTGGACTTATTGATACCGACATTCACGGTGATCTTCTCCACTTGTGGCAAAGCATGAATATTCTTTACACCAAGCCTCTTACCAATGCCCTTGGCAATTGGTCCTCGGAGCCGATCATGGAGAGATGCGTAAGCCATTTAAGATCCTCGTTGGGAAGTACGACCGGAAGAACGTTCTACTTGATCTGGAACACTGTGATCTTCTGTCATATGTGATCCAGCATCGACATCTGCACTTGCGGAGCTCATTTCTTCAGCACCGAATCCCATCTTCTTCCAGAATGGAGATTTCTTATCGGTTTTTGCTGGTGCATCCTTTATCGCGGTAGTCTCCTTCTTCTTTGCATCGACCTTCTCTGTAGCTTTTTCGACAGCCTTATCAGCGGCCTTATCTGCAGCGTTCGCATCCTTCTTCTTCGCAATGGTAGTCTTTTTAATCTCCTCTCCACTTTGCTTAAATATGCGGAACTTCTTTCCTTTTTCAGTCTTAAAGCCAATACGGCTACGTTTTTTCGTCTTAGGGTCTACAAGCATCACGTTGCTTGCAGAAATAGATGCTTCGTATTTTATAATCTCACCAGGACGATTTGGGTTGGCCTTCATGTGACGGGTGCGCATGTTGATATCGGTAACCACTAGACGGTTTTTGGTATGCAACACACGGAGAACCTGACCAGTTTTCCCTTTATCCTTGCCTGTGATTATTACGACGTTATCGCCGGCACGGATTTTCATAGTACGTCTGGGGCAAGCGAAACAATCTTTTGAAATCCTTTTCCACGAAGCTCACGAGCAACCGGACCAAAGACACGTGTGCCTTTCGGCTGACCATCTTTGGAAATAATCACGCAAGCATTGTCATCAAAACGAATACCGCTTCCATCTTTGCGGCGCGTCATCTTTTTAGTACGAACAATCACAGCGCGCTCTACAGACTTCTTTTTAACAATACCGCGAGGAGCTGCCACTTTGACAGCTACCACAACGACGTCACCAACGGCGGCGTAGCGGCGGCGGGTTCCACCAAGCACCTTGATACACTGGACGCTCTTAGCGCCAGTATTATCAGCCACGTTCAGGACAGTTTCTGACTGGATCATGATTCAGTTTCTGGAGGAGTATCTTCGGATGCTGGGGTTTCAGATTCTTTTGATTCTTTCGCAGCCTTCGCAGCCTTAGCCTCGGCATCTGCACCGGTTTTTTCACGGTTCATCACCTGTTCGATCTCTGCTTCCTCTTGGATGTCAGAGACACGAGGAGCTGCCTTGATGATTTTGATCACTTTAAAGTGCTTGTTCTTCGACATCGGCTTGCACTCCTCTATCACCACTTTATCTCCCTCATAAAGGTCCATTCCGTTAGAGTCACAAAGGAACTTTTTGCTCTTCCTGTAGCGCTTTTTATACACTGGGTGAAACACGAGTCTGTGAATGGCCACCGAGACCGTTCCAGTCATTTTTGCCGATGTGATGACACCTTTTTTGGTACGCATTATTTTTTGCTGGTGGAAGATACAGGGGAATATACTGTTTTCATACGAGCAAGTTGCTTTTTTTCTCGGATGTATTTGGCACTATCTTTCTCTTTGCCAAGCTTTACGCAGAGGCGCAGTTTTACAACCATGTTCTCTTGGGTGATGATCTCCTTGCGAAGATCTTCGGGGCTCATTTTGCACAGCTCTTTGATGGTGGTAAGAGTAGACATTAGTGGGCAATTTTGGTAACGATCTTGGTCTTCATTGGAAGCTTGTGGCTCGCAAGACGGAGCGCCTCACGTGCATCCTCTTCTGGTAGACCATCCATTTCAAAAATCATTGTTCCAGCCTTTATCACACATCCCCAGTACTCGAGGTTTCCTTTTCCGGATCCCATCGGTACTTCTGCGGCTTTCTTGGTAACAGGGTTGTGTGGGAACACGCGGATCCACATCTTTCCTCCACGAGCCACACTGCGTGTCATTGCTCTACGCGCTGCCTCTATCTGACGTGCGGTAAGCTCTCCGGTAACCGTACATTTCAGTCCAACCGAACCAAATGCCAATTGGGTACCCTTTGTCGCCTTCCCCTTCCACTGTCCGCGGCGGCGTTGCACTTTCCTGTATTTGATTTTCTTGGGCTCTAACATTACTAGTTCAGGGAAGTAAGTGCTGCAGACTGAGCCTGCTTAATTTTCTTAAATACCATTCCTTTATAGATCCACACCTTCACACCAATAGCACCGTAGTTTGTTCTGGCTGTGCGACGTGCAAAAAACACGTTAGCCCTCAAGGTCTGCAAAGGAATATTACCGTCTTTGAAAATTTCACTTCGTGCGATCTCTGCACCATTCAGTCGTCCTGCAATTTTGATCTTTACTCCAAGTGCGCCACTCTGCATTGCTTTCTCGATAGCCATCTTCGAAGCTCTGCGGTAGGGCATACGACGCTGGATCTGTCCTTGAATCGTTTCGGCAATCACTGCAGCATCTGCATCGGGGTTACGGATCTCTTGAATGTTGACATCAAATGCTCCGCCAAACTTTTTCTCAAGATCCTTGCGTAGCTGTTCGATAGCAGAACCCTGCTTACCAATAATCACACCAGGCTTGCTAGAGTGAATGGCTACTGAGGTTCGCTTGCTACGGTCGATGTCAATTTGGGAGATACCAGCGTCTGGGAGTTTGGTGTTGATATAGCGCTTGATGAGCATATCCTGCAAAAAGAGCTCTTTATACTTCTTGCCCTTCGCAAACCACGTACTGGACCACGTGTGTGTGATCTTAAGGCGGAAGCCGTTGGGATTAACTTTCTGACCCATTATTTCTTAGTGGAAGGAGACGTAGAAGACTTCGAGGTGGAAGTGGTAGTATCCTTTGAGGACTTACCCTTCGTACTCGTCGATGGCTTTTTTGCCGTCGTCACGGTCTTTTTTACAGGCTTTTTAGCGGTTTGGGAAGCTTCTTTGACTGTTTTCTTCTCTTCAACCTTGTCGCCAGCAATACCAAGAGTGAGGTGGATATGACTCATGAACTTGCGCATAGGACGTACACGACCACGAGCCATAGGTACTCCACGATGATAACACTGTGCTTTGTTCACCGTCAGAAGCTTGATCATCATCATCTGTGGATCCTGTTTTTCGTTATGAGAAGCATTCGCCATAGCACTGCGGAGCAGTTCCTGGAAGATCCGTGCAGCCTTCTTGTTCGTACGCTCAAGGATGTGCACAGCGTCTGGAACCGACTGCCCACGAATCATCTTGGCAATGAGATTGGCCTTCTTGGGAGCGATGCGGACAGAGCGGAGTGAAGCTTTCATAGTTTAGGAGGTTATTGCTTAGCTTGGGAATCGGCCATCTTTCCACCGTGGCCTTTAAACTTAGTAGTCCAGGAAAATTCTCCGAGCTTGTGACCAACCATCTGTTCGGTCACATACACAGGAACAAAATCTTTACCGTTATGTACTGCAAAGGTAAATCCGACAAACTCCGGTGGAATATCACAGGAACGAGACCAGGTCTTGATGATTTTCTTATCACCAGCTTCCATCATCTTCATGACTTTTTTGAGAACTCTCTCATCAACGTATGGGCCTTTTTTGAGTGATCTAGACATAATAAAGAGTGGGGAAACTATTTCTTGCGTCCTTTGCGGGAACGTTTGCGCATAATCAATTTGCTGGATGCTTTATTTTTCTTACGCGTCTTTACACCGAGAGCTCTCTTACCCCATGGAGTACGAGGCCCCTTCTTGCTACCAATCGGACTGTGTCCTTCACCACCACCATGTGGGTGGTCTACTGCGTTCATAGACTTACCAAGTACTTGCGGCCTACGTCCCATCCACCTCTTGCGACCAGCCTTACCGATACGTACCAAGCTGTGCTCGGAGTTACAGACTGTTCCTATGGTTGCGCTGCAATTCTTGCGAACCCTGCGTACCTCGTTACTGGGGAACTGAATGATGGCGAAGTCTTTATCAAACCCAACAAGTGTTGCGGATGTTCCTGCAGATCGCACCACTTCTCCACCGCGACCAAGATTGATTTCGACATCATAGATCTTGTATCCGGTAGGAATGTGCTGCAACTGCATGCGGTTTCCTGGTTTTACTTTGGTGCGCTCTCCACTCACAACGGTGTCACCAGCCACTACGCCTTCTGCTGCAATGTGATATCGCTTGTCACCATCTGCGTAGTGAATCAGCATGATGTATGCGGTTCGGTTCGGGTCGTACTCTATAGAGAACACCTTTCCTGGTACGTTCTCTTTACCGATACGCCTAAAGTCGACCATACGGTGCAACCTCTTGTGTCCTCCTCCGCGGTGACGGATGGCAATGCGTCCTGCACTGTTGCGACCAGAGATGCGCTTCTTCCCCTTACTTAAAGCTCTTTCAGGACGCTTTTTGGTAAGGCCAGAGAAGTCTGCAAAGCTCATTTTGCGACGTCCAGGGCTCGTTGGTTTTACTTTGCGTACAGGCATTATATTTTGAAGTTAGCAACGTCTAAAGGTTTACTCTTTGCACTGATCGTGACCATCGCCTTCTTAAAAGGCTTCCTCTTTCGCATCGTCTTTCCGCGTCCAACCGTGCGAGTCTTTGAGGTTGTTCGCATAACAC
>CAJXJE010000015.1 GCA_913054215.1 uncultured Candidatus Peregrinibacteria bacterium
CTCCCATGAATCCAGGAGCACTGGAAAGTATTGCGTTCTTGTATCCACAAAAAACTGGTGATGAAAAAGAGCCTAGTACGTTCAGGGAGATGACATTCTATTATGTTAGTCCTGAGCAGTCACAGAAAAATGCCCAAGTTGCGAAGGAAGCTGCTGCAATTCGACTCGCTGTGCTCAGAGAAGCATTAGTCGCTATGCCAACACTTTCACGTAATGCCAATGGAACATATAGTAGTGAAGGCTTCGATGGCCTGTATTACTTTAAAGGGACGAATTTTTATAGAACAAGAGGTTTTGATAACGAGAAGCGGGTTCCAAAATCTGTATGGGAGAATGGTACATGGAAAGAATTAGAATCGACATATCAAGCTGTATTGGAGCCTATACCAGGAACTACAGAAAGAGATGAGACCGATAGTACAGAAGAGTATGACGATGAGAATGTACCGTACGATCCAGAGTACGAAGCAATGCTCAATCATGTGGACAAGATAGAGAAAACGATAGAATTCGGTAAGGAAGTTGAAATCTATTCTGATTCAATAGCACCAGTAAATTTGAAAATTATTTGTACCATGAAAGATGATACAGAGAAAAGTTTTCTCTATGCAGGAGAACATTTTGCCTTTGGCTTTAATAATGATTCGCCAAAACCCAAGCATCATGTCTATGATTACGAGGGCGAAGCACGGGAAAAATTTGAAAAAGAATGGTTAGCTACTCCTGGTGAGTTTCTTACGGTTTCAAAGCAATCTCTGTTTTCGTTGGATATGAAAGAGGTGGAGGAGAGTAAAAGCGGTCTTGGATTTTCAAAATTCACAGTCAATCTCACACCGAATAGTGCGGACATAAAAAGTATTAAGACTATAGAAGTAGGCAAAGAGGTAACGTACACCATTAAGCCGCCTTCATCTGAGACTACGAGAAAAGCCCCTTAGGCTATACTGCCTTCGTGCCCTTCTCCTACTCCCAACTCTCCGTATATCGTACCTGCCCTACACAGTACGAGTTTGCTCGTATCAAAAAAATACCGAGGCAGATAAGTGCAGGGGAGAGTTTCGGATCGTCAGTACATAATACCCTTAGCAAGTGGGGGAAGATAGAAGTGGAAAGAGGAAAGAGGAAAGAGGATAAAGATCAGCTCACGCTGTTTATGGATGATCCAGAAGAATCTTCTTTATCCCTTACCTCTGACACCTTATCTCTTTTATGGCATCAATCATTTATTGTTCAGGGATATGAGAATAAGAAGGATGCAGACCGTGCACGAGAAAAAGGAGAAGCGATGATGCACAAGTTTTTTGAGTGGTGGGGCCAGAAAGACAGAGAAGTCGCTGCTATTGAAAAAGGATTTTCTATAGAGATCGATGTTAATACCATTAAAGGAAGGTTCGATCGCGTGGAGCAGTCTGAAGATAGTGTGCAAGTTATCGATTACAAAACTGGATCGATCAGAAGTCAGAAAGAAGTAGATGAGGACTTACAGCTTTCGATCTACGCTTTAGCTTCTGAAGAACTTTTTGGTAAGCCCTGTACAGAATTACTTCTGCTCTTTCTTCACGAAGATGGCATACATGAAGTGCGGACTCGTAGATCCAAAGAACAACTTGAGAAAGCAAAAAAAGAGATCAATGTTTTGTCTGAGGGGATTGATGAGGGGGTATTTACGGCAACACCTAGCGAATCTGCATGTGGAAGATGTCCGTACCGTAGCATTTGTGAGTTTTCAGTTGTATGATGCGCTTCAGTGGAATATCTACAATTACAATTGGCAACGTATCCCTTTATGGTCACGGTCTGTGTCATGATTTCTGCTGAGATTACGAAACATCTTTTTGAGGGACTCACCAAGAACATCTGGTTCCAACATGGTGGAATGCCGAGTAGCCACAGTGCTTTTGTGACGTCGCTTATGATGGTGGTGGGTACCTATGATGGCATTGCCTCTACGACGTTTGCCATAGCTACAGTGTTTGCAGGCGTTGTGTGGTATGACGCTGCGTTTGTACGTAAGCAGGTGGGGCAGCAAGCAAAGGCGTTAAACATCTTGCAGCAACTTGAAGATTTCTCTGAACGTGTGGGACATTCCACCGCAGAAGTGTCTGGAGGAATCATGTTTGGACTTATTCTTACGCACTTCCTACTGGCGTGGATCGCCTAAAGCGGTACACTGGGCACGCTATGTATCTTTCTCAGTTATTCACCAAGACTTCTAAAGAGTCGCAATCCGATGCGAGTTCTGTGAATGCTGACTTGCTTACACGGGCTGGGTTTATTCATAAAACGATGGCGGGGGTGTATTCCTATCTTCCTCTTGGGCTTGTGGTACTTAAGAAGATAGAGCAAATTGTCCGTGAGGAAATGAATGCTATTGGAGGGCAGGAGATACTGATGTCTAGCTTTTCTCCTAAACAGAGCTGGATGACCAGTGGTAGATGGGAAGGGTTCGATGCGCTTTTTAAAGTACCTGCTGCAGGGGATACAGAATATGGGCTGAATCCAACACATGAGGAGATTGTTACGCCACTCGTAAAGGAATTTGTGCAGTCTTATAAAGATTTGCCGTTTGGGTGTTATCAAATTCAAACGAAGTTTCGCCGCGAGCCTCGGGCAAAGTCTGGAGTACTGCGTGGTCGCGAGTTTCTGATGAAAGATCTCTATTCATTTCATACCGATCAAGAAGATCTCGATGCGTATTACGAAGTGGTGCACGGAGCGTACGATAAGATCTTCGAACGACTGGGTCTTGCAGATATGACCTACTATACCTATGCATCTGGAGGGACGTTTTCCAAGTTCTCTCACGAGTTTCAGGTTGTACTTCCTCAGGGGGAAGATAGTATCTACGTGAGTGTCAAAGCGGAAAAGAAGGGGATGCGTATCGCCATTAATAAAGAGATCTATAAAGAGGGTGAGACGCAGTGTCCAGAGACTGGAGGCAAAGAGTTCCGCGAAGAACAGGCATCAGAAGCTGCAAACATCTTTAAGCTTGGAACCAAGTTCTCTGAACCGTTCGATTTACAATACACCGATGCAGAAGGAAAGCAGTACCCTATTCCTATGGGTTGCTACGGAATTGGTGTCTCACGCTTGATGGGTATTGTCACCGAAGCATTTGCTGATGACAATGGTATGCGGTGGCCGGAAAATCTCTGCCCTGCCGCTGTGCACATTGTACCGATTGCAAAAACCGAAGAAGATCCATCTTTCACAGAAGCTGTCGCCTTATATAAGAAACTTATTGCCGCTGGTACATCTGCGATCATCGATGACCGCTTGAAAGTATCCGTTGGAGCAAGACTTGCTGATGCGGATCTTATTGGATGTCCAAAGCGTATTGTGATTTCTCCAAAGACCCTCGACGCAGAAGGTGCGGAGGTTAAAGATCGTATGACGGGGGAGGTGACTATGCAGGCAATTAGTGCTCTCTAGCAATCTTTAGAGATTGTTGTTGTGAAGCGGTGCTTTGCTAATTACACTTATTGGCCTATGTCAATAGAAGAGAAGGTTAGAGGCCCTGAAACAGATAGTACTTTTAATGATCAGCGTGGAAAACTAGAGAATGCATTGAGTCCAGTTGCAAAGCATCTGCCACATCCAAATATTATTACCTGTCGTATTCGTCCTGCACTAGCAGCAATCGGGCTTGCGTTGCAGCCTATTTCTCCAGTGGCTGCATCTTGCTTCTATGGAGCGAATAGTTTGTGTGATTGGTTCGATGGGATGTCCGCACGTGTAAATAATCAAAGAACAGCAGAAGGTGAACGAATGGATCCTTTTGTTGATAAAGTCATAAATGCATCCTATCTTGCATATCTGGCAATCATGGAAGCGGAAACTTTGGCTTTTCAAATTGCTTCTGGTGTGGCAGTTGCAGCTGATGCCTATGGGCAAAGTGTCGGAGATAGAGGTCCTTTGATTGAACAAGGGAAAGAATACTGTCGAGTTACAAAAAACCCTCATGGATGTAAAATAGTAGAGGGCGGTAAGGTTTCATCTGCAATGGCTAATTTGAGTGGGAAAGTAAAAATGGCGCTGCAGTCTGTTGCGATTCTTGCGATGATGCTTGGTGGTGATAATGAAGCTATTGAGTATGCATCTACAGTATCATTGTCTATTGCATCTGTTCTCGGTGGAATTGGAATCGCACAGCGCATGAGTGTCAAAAAGGTTTTATCAGAATCTGAAAAATGACTTTAATGTATTAGTGGGATATAATGGAACGTATGAAAAAGCTCTCCCTCCTTATAGGAACACTTGGCGGTGCTACTGCCGGATACTTGTTTAGTAATAAGAAGCTGCGAGACCAGCTTTCTAAGGCAAAAGATGCCGAAGAGGCTGCGCGTATTTTAGGTAAGCACCTACAAAAAGACGGTCAAAAGCTTGGGAAGCAACTGCAAGATTTTATTCATAGCGATGATATGCAGAAGAATTTTGCAAAAGCAAAGAAATATGCCAAGGATACTATGGATGAAGCGCAGTTCCAGCTTGAGGAAGTAGTGTCTTCTAATACGAAAAAAGCCAAAAAAGCCGTAAAAAAGGCAACGAAAACTGCTGGAACCAAGGCTAAAAAGGCTGTAAAAAAGACGAAAGCAACAGCAAAGCGTACTGTGAAGAAAACCGCTACAAAAGCGAAGAAAACGGCAAAGAAAGCTACTCGACGTATGAAAACGAAGGTGCGGAAGCTTTCTTAACTTGTGTTTAGAGACTTTTATGTTGTCGCCCTCTTGCATATATACTAGTATCGTCGTAGATTACGTCTCCTACTTACTTTTTAACAGCTAGAAATCATGAAGATCACGCACTCTCTTATCTCCGCTGCTTCAGCACTTGCAATCCTTGCCGGTAGCGTTACGCCAGCACTCGCATACCGTCGTGGATCACCACCGGTGCCAACTACGGTTCTTCGCCAACGAAGCGAAATTCGCGAACTGTACGCAGATGCGTACTCTTCAATCTTAGAGCTTTCTAGAATGTACCGCACCCCTGCTGTGAGCGACACTACTGGTCGTAGCATGCTTGCACGCGCACAAGTTCGTGCTGCACAGCGTAACTTCCGCCGTCACATTCTCGGTTATCTCCGAGGAGTAGACTACCGTATCCTCAATACTTCTGGTGATATACGTCGTCGTGGAATTGCTACTGCAAGTTCTAAGCTTCCATTCAGTCTCGTACAGACTGGTGGACGCAATCCAAACTTTGGTGATTGGATGTGGGATCGCCCAACACGTCGCGATATTCGTAGTAATGCATATTATGGTTGCCTAAGAAGGAACAATCGCGATATTTTTCAGTGCTAATGATAGTATCTAAAGATATTCAAACCACCCCTCGGGGTGGTTTTTTTGTAAAAAACAGTTACTTTGGTTCTAGCTCTTGCCTCTTTCGTCCTATACACTAAGCCAGAATTTTCCCTACAACATCTATGTTTCCCGTTTATGCAGACTCATTTAGCAATTCTCTTGTTGTTATCCTTTCCTCAGGAGTCCTTGCTCTCCTCACTGCTGCAGTATTTCGTATCCTTATAAGCATGCGCAGTCCTGGAACGGAAAAAATGCAGCATATAGCTAATCAGATTCGTGCTGGTGCTATGGCATTTTTGCGTCGTGAGTATCGGGTTATTGGCATCTTTGTCGTTGTCGTTTCTGCACTACTGTATGGCCTTTTGGATACAGGTTTTGCCAATGTTCAGTCTGGAAACTGGGGTGTCCCTACAACATCTGGAAGCTTTGTTCTTGGAGCACTGTGTAGTGTGATTGCCGGATTTATCGGTATGCGTACAGCAACTGTTGCCAATGTTCGAACAACTCAAGCCGCACGCACAAGTCTCGGGCCTGCACTTCGTATTGCGTTTCTATCAGGAGCAACTATGGGTCTCTCTGTTGTAGGACTTGGAATCATCGGTCTTACAGGAGCGATGATTTATCTTATACAGGTCATGGGTCTTTCACTAGCAGATACGCTTCATGCACTTACAGGATTTTCCTTTGGTGCATCTTCCGTTGCTCTGTTTGCTCGTGTTGGTGGTGGTATCTTTACTAAGGCTGCTGATGTTGGAGCTGATCTTGTGGGTAAGGTAGAAAAAGGTATTCCAGAGGATGACCCTCGTAACCCTGCAGTTATTGCTGATAACGTTGGAGATAACGTTGGAGATGTTGCGGGAATGGGTGCAGACCTCTTCGAGAGCTATGTTGGTTCTATTCTCGCTGCCATGCTTATTGGTATGACAGTGTCATGGGGCAATATAGAATCCGCTGTATTGTTTCCTTTATATGTCTCCGCACTTGGAATCGTCGCTGCGATCATCGGTACATTTGTCGTTCGCATCGGGAAGGGGAGTTCCAATGTGCATGGAGCATTAAAGAATGGACTGTTCCTCGCGTCCGCAATCGTGATTGCAGGAACGTTCTTCCTTGCCAATAACATGCTGCCAAGCGATGTATGGTTTGGTGTGTTTATGGCTATGGTTGGAGGACTTGTTGTTGGTCTCGTTATCGGACTTCTTACGGAGTACTACACATCAGATCACTACAAGCCGGTAAAGCAGTTGGCAGAAAGTGCAAAGACAGGATCTGCAACAACGATTATTGCAGGACTTGCTCTTGGATACAGTTCCACATTCCTACCAGTTCTCTGTATTGCAGCTGCTATTGGGCTTTCGTATTCTTACGCAGGGCTCTATGGTATTGCAATTGCTGCAGTGGGAATGCTTTCCACTCTTGGAATCTCTTTGGCAGTAGATGCCTACGGACCTGTAGCAGATAACGCTGGTGGACTTGCGGAGATGGCATCACTACCGAAGGCTGTTCGTAGCCGAACAGATGCACTCGACTCTGCAGGAAACACCACCGCAGCTATTGGAAAGGGGTTTGCTATTGGTTCTGCTGCTCTTACTGCATTAGCTTTTTTCTCTGTATTCTCAGAGCAGGCAAACTTACAGACCATTAATCTCATGAATCCAAATACACTTATTGGTCTTCTGATTGGAGGAACACTACCGTACGTATTCTCAGCATTGACGATGAACGCTGTTGGCCGTGCTGCGTTCTCTATGATCGAAGAAGTTCGTCGTCAGTTCAGAGAGATCAAAGGACTCATGGAAGGTAAGGCAGAAGGTGACAGTGCACGTTGTATAGATATTGCGACATCCGCTGCTATCAAAGAGATGACACTGCCCGGTATTATTGCAGTCTCTGCCCCTATTATTATAGGCCTTCTCCTTGGTGCCGAAGCTCTTGGAGGAATGCTTGCTGGAGCTCTTGTCTCAGGTGTACTTCTTGCCATTTCTATGGCGAACTCTGGTGGAGCATGGGATAACGCAAAGAAATACATCGAAGCAGGAAACCTTGGTGGAAAGGGAAGTGAAACCCACAAGGCTGCTGTTGTTGGAGATACTGTAGGAGATCCATTCAAAGATACTTCTGGTCCTTCTATCAACATCCTCGTAAAGCTGATGACAATCGTTTCTGTGTTGACAGTAAGCCTCTATTCAGCAACAGGACTGATTGGATAATCTTCATATATAGATTTTAAAAAGAGCGCCTGCACAGGCGCTCTTTTGATATCTTTTAGAGGCGGCGGGATGTGCCAGCCAGTCGCTCTTGAATGAATATATCGTAAACGATATGAGAACCGGGGACTGGAGGACACATCCGCCTAGGTGATGAGAAGCCGAAGTGGCCTCTCGTTGCTAGTAGTGTAGCCTAATGTGCTTTACATGCAAGTATTTTGTGGTATTGCATAATAGCTTGCTTTCGCCTCTAAATACGGTAATATCTTGGGCGGGCGTCTCCCCCGAGACCAACGGAAGAAGCCCTTTGTTTAGTATGAATCCTTCAAAAAAAGCCAAATCTCAGAATCGAAAGAACCCGGAAGGGAAGACCAAGAAAGACCCCCGTTACATTATTGTCACTGGTGGTGTGTGTAGCAGTCTTGGAAAAGGTATTGCAGCAGCATCTATCGGTGCCATATTAAAAGCTGCGGGTTTAAAAATATTTGTACAGAAGCTCGATCCGTATCTGAATGTAGACCCTGGTACTATGAGTCCGTTTCAGCATGGAGAAGTGTTTGTGACCGATGATGGAGCGGAGACAGACTTAGATCTTGGCCACTACGAGCGGTTCATCGATGAGCCGATGAGTAAGCTTTCGACCGTAACATCTGGACGTATTTATACGGAAGTATTGGCGAGGGAGCGTCGTGGAGATTATCTTGGGGGTACGGTACAAGTGGTTCCCCATGTTACAGATGCTATCAAAGCTTCTATTATTAATGCTGCAGTAGAAAGTGAATGCGATATTATGATGGTGGAGATAGGTGGAACGGTTGGCGATATCGAAGGAGAGCCATTTCTCGAAGCGATTCGACAAATGAAAACAGAGATGGATCGTGAGCATATTTTTCACGTGCATCTCACACTACTTCCGTATCTCAAAGGATCCAAAGAACTCAAAACAAAACCTACACAGCTTTCGGTGAGAGAGTTGCGTCGCATTGGATTACAACCAGATATGATTTTAGCTCGTGCGGACTATCGTATCCCCAAAGAGTTGCTCGATAAAATCAGTAGATTCTGTTCGGTGAAACGTGAGGCAGTTATCCCTGCACAAACATTGCATAGTATTTACGATGTACCAGTTGCACTTCAAAAATACAAGATCGCACAGGTAATAGGAGAGCAGCTTGGGCTTTTAGATTTGAAACCTGATATGACAGAGTGGATAGAGGGAGCTAAGCGACATGAGAAAGCATCAAAAGATATCAAGATTGCTATGGTTGGAAAGTATACGAATCTTGAAGATGCATATTTAAGTGTAGTAGAAGCCATAAAGTCTGCTGCGGTATATAACAAACGTAAGGCAGAGATCCTATGGATCGATTCAGAAAAATTGGAAGCAAAAGATAAAGAAGCGTGGGCTCTACTGAAAAGTTGTAGGGGAATGATTATTCCTGGTGGGTTTGGTATTCGTGGTATCGAAGGCAAGATCGCTGCAGCAAATTATGCACGAGTTAATAAGGTTCCCTACCTCGGGCTTTGTTTGGGTTCACAGATTCTTGCAATTGAGTTTGCTCGTGCAAAGCTTAAGGATAAACAGATTACGAGTGAGGAGTTTGACGAAGATGAGAAGCTTCCTCGCAGTAAGTATCTCGTGCACTTCATGCCAGACCAGCACAAAGGAAGGGCAAAAGGAGGAACGCTCAGGCTCGGGTCTTATAAATGCAAGCTCAAGAAAGGCACCAAGGCGTATGAAGCGTATCATTCGATGGGATTCATAACAGATGATACAGATGAGATTTCCGAACGTCACAGACATCGGTATGAGTTTAATAACAAGTTCCGCAAAAGGCTGGAGGAGAAGGGGCTGATATTTTCTGGTGAGTGGCCCGAGACGAAGCTAATGGAAATTGTGGAAATCAAAGATCATCCCTTCATGCTTGGGTCACAGTTTCATCCAGAGTTGAAGAGTAGGCCACACAAGCCTCAGCCACTCTTTAATGCATTTATGAAGGCAGCAGTGGGTAAATAAGCAATATTGAAAATCTGAAAAATTGAAAGAGGATATTGCAAGGAGAGATCGTTTTTTCAGCTTTTCAACTTTTCTTTTTTTCAAATTTGCTACTATGTAGCTATGGCTCTTCTTGAACTCAAAGACCTCTCGCTGACCATTGGTGAGCATCAGATCTTACAGAATATCAGTTTTGATGTTGGAGAAGGTCAGATTATAGGTCTTATTGGGCCTAATGGCTCGGGGAAGACCACACTCTTTAACGTGATCTCCGGATTCCTCAAATCTTCCGGTGGGTCTATTACACTTGGTGGTGAGGATATTAGTGGGTTCAGCCCTTCTCAGAGAGCGAAGAAGGGGATCGGTCGCGTGTTTCAGAACTTCGGTATTTTTAGAGATATGACATTAGAAGATAACATTTTGGTAGCACTTGAGGCGCTTCCGAAGGAGCAGAGAAAAGAACTCGGAGACTTAAAAGACGTTGTAGCAGGAACACTCGATATGGTGGGACTGTCTTCGTGTGGCAAAAAGAAAGCGGGGTCTTTGTCTGGAGGACAAATGCGTCTACTGGAAATTGCTCGTACATTAAAAGCAGGTAAAGAGCTCTTCTTGCTGGATGAACCTACAGCAGGAGTCAGCCCGAAGATGACCGTACAGGTGGCGGATATCATTAAAGAATTGAAAGACGAAGGGAAGACCGTGCTCATCATTGAGCATGATTTGCCGTTTATCGCCTCTATCTGTGATGCGGTTGTTGTACTGGATGTTGGGCAAGTGGTTTTGCAGGGAACTCCAGCACAAGTAAAAGAATCCAAACAGCTCAAAGAGATCTATTTTGGGGCAGATCCAACTACGTAATTTTGAAAAGTTGAAAAGTTGAAAAAAGAAGTTCTAATGATGAGCTTTTCAAATTTTCAGTTTTTCATGTTTGCTTTTTTTCTGAATTGATTCAGAATGGCTCCCTATTCCCCATAACTACATGAAACGTCTCCTTGTTCCACTCTTTGCCCTCGGTATCCTTCTGAGTGCTTGTTCACCTGTTGCCGATGACGGTACAGGACCTATTAAGATTGGATATATTGGCCCGCTTACAGGGGATGCATACACTTATGGTGTAGATACACTCAATGGAGCAGAGATTAAAGTTGCAGAGATTAACGCTGCCGGTGGAATCAAC
>CAJXJE010000016.1 GCA_913054215.1 uncultured Candidatus Peregrinibacteria bacterium
GCACCTTGGCAATTGGTACACTGCACAGACTGCTGTACGACTCCAAAAAATGACTGCGCAGTGCGTGTCACCTGACCAGTACCATGACAGTCTGGGCACGTTGTGACCGCGCCACCTTCGGCACCAGAACCGTTGCAGTCTTTGCACGACACAATTTTTTCAATGGCGATAGTTTTTTTGGCCCCCGTCACTACTTCCACAAACTCAATGCTGATACGGACCTGAAGATCGGACCCTCTATTGCTCGGCTTGCGACCACGTCCTCCAGCGCCACCGAAGAAGCTGGAGAAGATATCTCCGAGGTCTCCCATGTCACCCTGTTGAAATCCAGAGAAATCAAATCCACCAAACCCTCCTCCGCTTGGACCTCCTGCAGAACCAAACGTATCGTACTGCTGCCTGCGCTTTGCGTTTCCTATCACTTCGTACGCCTCGTTAATCTCCTTAAACTTGTTCTCTGCGGACTTATCGCCCTTGTGCTTATCAGGGTGCCACTCCTTCGAAAGCTTGCGATAGGCTTTCTTGATATCTGCATCGTTTGCGGATTTTTCGATACCGAGGATGTTGTAGTAATCTTTGGACATGAGCTATGGGAGAGGATACTGGAAAATGTGATTGGTGATTAGTGATTTGTGATTGGTATTTTCTCACCACGAGTCACTTGTCAAATTTTACTTAATATAGTTTAAATACATATAAACACGAGCAAAAACCCTAAAAATCTGCTATAATATCCTGATGATATCCCTCAATACACACATAACAAGACAAGCTCTCCAATGCGCTACTATAGTGCTTGGTGGACTGTCATTGGCACTGATGGTGATCGGATTTTCTGAAGAGGGATTTGCAGGATTTCAAGCGCGTATGCTACCGAAAAATATCACACACCAAACAGAGTGGGTGACGATTACTGCGCAAAAAATTCTGTCTGGAAGTACAATTCCCCAAGATAAAAATGTGATTTTTCATGTTCCCGAAGAAATTACGCGCATTACGCGCAAGGTGCTGTTTGGACGAAAGGGGGATACCGTTCGCTACTGGGGATACTGTTTCCCACAGAACATTCACGACTCCGCCAACAAGGTACGCAGAGGATTCCCTGGAGACTTATTCCTATCGGAAGCAGAACGTGCCTATCGCCGTATGAAGCTGATACAGCAGCGTCGTCGCACATTCTCTATCTTTAGAAATCTCACTGCGAAAGATCTAAATGAAACGCAAAATAGACTGCAGTCCCGTATTCGTCATCAGGTAGAAATCTTTACGGGTGGAACTACATGCTACATCATGACAGAGAAGTCTATTCCTATTGGAGCAGACCCGGATGGTGACGGACTGAATAACTCACTCGAACGTGGGTATGGATCGGATAGTAAAAATCCTGATACCGATGGAGATGGTATTTTGGATGGACTGGAAGTGTTCCGCCTCAAAAGCCACCCTACCAAGCGTGACTCTGATGGTGATGGCATCATTGATGGTATTGAGGATGCCAACCGTAACGGTCGCTTCGACCCAGGTGAGACCAATCCTACCGAATGGGATACCGACCGCGATGGTCTCTGTGATGGTTTGTGTAAGGTGAACAAAGGGCAGGATCTTCGTGGAGAAGATAAGAACCTCAACGGTATCTACGAGCCTGATCAAGGCGAATATGACCCTAGAAAGGTTGATAGTGACGGCGATGGTATACTTGACGAACATGAGGTATTCCTGTGTGTTCTCGCTGGTGGTGATGATTGTTAAAAACCAATAATTCCTGTATAATAATTCGATGACAACAAAACTCACACTCATAGTGGCCCTCGCAATTCTGGTAGCTCCTGCGTCTGCACTCGCGTACTTGAACCCCGATGAAGTGCTACTGAGCCGTGAGTTATTCCTTCCTCCTTCAGCACGTGAAGGACAGATACGCACTCTTTTGCAATCTGGAGAATCTGCTGCACGTCGTGAGAGGGAACAGCAACGTGCATTTGCATTGCAACACCCCGTTGTGCAAGAGCCAGTATTGGCCGCTACTCCAGAACCTACTCAGCAATTTGGCTTTCCTCCAGGCGGCTACTACGTTATCCCAACAGGTGCACAAGGACTTCCTCCGGGTATCTTTGGTGCAGCATCTGGTACTAGTGGTTTGGGTGACAGTGCAAACCTTGAATTACTCCGGACTATGCGTCTCCTCTCTCGTATCAATCAAAATCAAGCTGTTACTCAGCTGCAACAGATATTACAGTCCTCTGCAGACGACCTCGCTCCTACGGGTGCCGGTAGTATCGCTGCGGCTTTGCTCATGCTAGGTGCAGTGGTGTACGTCCTGCGAAGAGCAAAGAAATCTGGAGCTCAGACCCGTACGTTCTAAAGAAGAACAGAACGGATTTGAGCCCTAACTGAAGCCATTTTTATCGTGTTCAGTCTTTAGAAAGTACCCAACCCCTCCATCCGGCTCTTTTTTTTGGTACTGTAGTTGCCTATGAGACCGCTTTCACTCACTGGCAAGCATTGGATCCTCCCCGATCACACAGAAGCTCTGAATGCCTCTCATGTACTGCTACGACTGCTCAAAGAACGTGGTATAGAGGACGATGCTACGTTGATATCACCTTCTGTGTATCCAGATATGCAAAGAGTGGTTAAACGTATTCAATCTGCGATAGCAAATACCGAGCGTATCGGTATTTTTGGAGACTATGATTGCGATGGTGTCACCGCCACTGCACAACTGGTGCGGTACTTCCGCAGAAAGGGGGTGGAACCGTACGTACGTCTTCCTCATCGTGTGCGTGATGGCTATGGATTGAAACCTTCTGTTGCACAAGAAATTATTGATGCAGGTGTGCAACTACTCATCACATGTGATACGGGCATTGCATCCGTATCAGAAATTGCCATGCTTTCGGAGAAAGGTATCGATGTCATCGTTACCGACCATCACAGTGTGCACGAAGAATTACCACAAGCGTTCGCATTGATTCATCCTGCTCTCTGCACGTATCCATTACCGCACCCCTCTGGGGCTGGTGTCGTGTTTGCGCTGATTAGCGCCTTGGAGGATGGGAACTGGGATGGTATACACGACGATATCGCCCTTGCAATGTTCGGCACAGTGGGGGACTTGGTGCCATTGCAGGGTGGCAACCGCACACTTGTGCAACTGGGCCTGAAAGCATTCGATGCACTAGATGGTGGGCCAATAGGACAGTTACGTGAGCGATGTCGATCGAAAGATGCGCCCATGACTGCAACAGATATTGCCTTTCGAGTCGCACCGCGCATTAACGCTGCCGGTCGCATGACAGAGGCAGACATTGCTCTGCACGCTCTGATTGATGGTGGAGAAGCGCTTGCACAGCTCGATCGGTTAAATGAGGAGCGTCAAGACATCACCCGTACACTCCTTCAGGAAGTGGTAGAGGAGTGCACAGGCGATGCCATGCCCCCACTACTGAGTGCGATAAGTGGAGACTACCCACACGGCATTGTGGGACTGATTGCTGGAAAACTTACGGAACACTTTGGTAAGCCCAGCCTCGTTGCGCATACGGATGGCAGAACCTGTACAGCATCTCTGCGCAGTCCTGCGTGCTATAACATTGCGGAGGGCCTTGGGCGCGTTAGCGATCTGCTCATCAGCTTTGGTGGACATGCACAAGCTGCAGGGTGCACGTTTACTACGAAAAATTTTGACGCGCTCTGCAAGCGATTGACCGAAGACATTTGCAAACATGTTGATGAGCAGTTGCTTGTTCCCACCTTGTACATCGATGCAGTGCTTGATGCAAAAGATATCACCGCACACTTCTGTGAAAAGTTACGGATGCTTGAACCCTATGGACAAGGAAATGCCGAACCGTTATTTTTATTACGTAATGTTTCTCTGCAAGATGCGAGATCTTGTGGCAAAGACCTTACGCATCTTCAAACACGAATCAGTGGTATAAAATCTATCGGTTTTGGACTGGCTCATCTCACCGACAGTAGTAAAAAGTTTGACGTCGTTGCGCGTGTGGGTGTTGATGAGTGGCGTGGGAAAAAAGAGCCGCAGATCTTTATTACTGATTTAGCTGAAGCGAAATCAGTAATAAATAAAGTTGAAATGAAGCAAAGTTGAAAAGTTGAAAATACAACACTGCATTATCTGAAAAACTCCTTTCATATTTTCAGTATTTCAGATTTGCTTTTTTCTTGTGCCTAAACAGGTACAAGCGTCCCCTCCATCACAAATACATCAACAATAGGATTTTCGAGGGCTGCAGAAATTTTAAATGCGAGAAGGACAGACGGATTCGTGTCTCCACGTTCTATGCTCATAATGGTCTGGCGACTAACACCCGTTCGAAGTGCGAGCTCCTCTTGTGTCATAGACTTTTCGAATCGGAGTCGGCGGATACTATTTTTGAGAACGGCTGTTGGCATGAGTGTGAGTGGAAAATGAAAAGTAAAAAATTGTTTCCCTTAGGTTCGTAGATTGTACTGACTCTTTTTTTGTTTTCAAGAGAAAAGTGGCTGTGAATTTTATTTCACGTTGCAAACATTTTTAATTGTGCAACTTTATTCTATCGCAAGAAAAATGGTGACTGCAGAAATAACAAAGAGGTACGGTGCAAACCATGCCAAACTTCTTCCTATAACAAACTTGCGCAGGAAGATAATGGCGATACAGCTCGACACAAATGAGGTGGCCACTGCAACAGAGATAATCTGCAATGATGGAAGAAGTAACTGTCCAGTGAAGATATCCAAGACTGCAAGAACTGATGCGCCTGCAATAATAGGTACTGCCATCAGGAATGAGAAATCGAGTGCATCTTTGCGGTCGAGCCCCATCATGCGTCCAGCAGAGATGGTGAGACCACTGCGAGAAAGTCCCGGAACAAGAGCGAGCGCTTGTGCAAATCCTACAAAGAACACGGACCGTGTTGTAAGTGTGCGTGGCTCTGATTGCGTTGGATGTAGCAGGCGATGCCTGAGACTTTGCTTCTTGTGTGGAGTGAACTCTCCCAGTAGTAAAATAAGTCCCGTTACACCAAAGGCAAGACCGAGGCTGAGGAGACTCTGTAAGTGCAGAGCTATAATGTCCTCCATAAAGAAGCCGGCCAGTGCGCCTGGAATAGTCGCGATGACGAGGAGAACGAGCATGGCAGAATGCTTCTCATCTTTTCTGAATGGTGCCATCATCAAATTGATCCACGACTCGGCGTAGACGATGAGCAATGCGAGCAAGGTTCCTGCGTGCAGAAGTGTATTGAGACCCTGCATGTCTTTTGGATCGATAGAAATATTAAATAGCAGCTCCGCAAGAACAAGGTGACCGGAGCTACTTACAGGTAAGAACTCTGTAATTCCCTGTAGGGTTCCGAGGAAGAGCGCTTGAAGAAGAGTCATCAACCTAAGTGTAAAGTGTAAAGTGTAAAGTGGAAAATGCATTTGCCGTTTTCCGTTTTCCGTTTGTCATTTTTACCAAGAACCCCCTGCACCCCCTCCACCAAAACTTCCTCCACCAAATCCACCACCTCCACCTCTGCCACCTCTGCCACCTCTGCCACCTCTGCCACCACCTCCAATAAACCAGATACCCTCTCTGTTTTTCATTTTTTTCTTCGACTTCTTTAAGAAGTTTCTAAACGGGGAGTAGTTTGCGTACAGATAGGATGCCAGAAAGTCTGTCGTCGCTCCGATGATACCAAGGACAACGAGCCCAACCAGTCCTCCGAAGAAGAACCCAAACATCCCACCGAGGAACCCTCCCTCCCACCACGATCTGCTTGGGGATATGGTAATGAGAACGCCCACAATAAACTGGTAGAAGAGAAAGAAGAAAAAGAATCCAAAGATCGAGAGAAAAAACCATACCCCTTTTGGGATACCACTACTCACGCTATCCGATGCAATGTACTCTCCACCGATCTGACTTTTGATTGCTGCCACTCCTGATACAATCCCTCCACTGTAATCACCACTTTTGAAATAGGGAACGATGTCACGGTCGATGATTTGCTTGGCGGCGAGGTCTGGCATTGCACCCTCCAGACCGTAGCCTGTTGCAATATAGAGTTCGCGATCTTCTATCGCAATGAGGAGGAGTAAGCCGTTGTCATTCTCCTTCGAACCCACACCCCACTGTCGACCAACGTCTACGGCAACAGTGTTAATGTCTTCTCCATCTAAAGTATTGACGATGAGTATGGCAATCTCGTTGCTGGTTTCTCCACGATAGTTTTGCAAATCTATTTCGAGACTCCGTTCCTCCTCTGCAGAAAGTACTCCGGCAATGTCTGTGACAAAACCATCAGGTGATGGCACTTCAAACGCATACACGTTTGGCGTGAGTGTTAGGAGTAGGACAAAGAGAAGATGTTTCATTCGAAGTTCACTTCGGGGGCATCCTCAGCACCTTCTTCAGCTGCAAAGAATTCCTCTGCGGCAAATCCAAAGGCTCCAGCGAGGAGGACCGCTGGGAAGCGTTTTACACGGACATTGTAGATACGCACAATATCATTGTAATCACGACGAGAAACGGCGATGCGGTTCTCGGTGCCCTCGAGCTGTGTCATGAGATCTCGGTAGGCCTGCGTCGCCTGAAGAGTAGGATAGTTTTCGAATGTCAGCATCAACCTGCCAAGCGCTCCTTCCATACCATTGGCAGCACTGACCTTCTCTGTTCGATTTCCTGCATTCATCCATTTCGTTCTTGCTTCTGTGATTTCGACAAACGTACCTCTCTCGAATTCTGCTGCACCTTTGACAGAGGAGACGAGATTTGGAATAAGGTCGACACGTCTTTGGTACTGTGTTTCGACCTGAGCCCACGAGCCATCCACAGCTTCGTGTGCAGTAATAAATCCGTTGTACCCTGACCATACCCATCCGACGAGCAGGACAACGACAGCAATGATGATGATAGTAGAGCGTTTCATATGGTATCAGTATATCACTTCTTCTTAAGCTTCCAATACACTACGACAAGTAATCCGCAGCCAAGTATCACCCAGAAGAGAGCTTGTTGAGACCATTGCGATACCATTTCTGCATTCTCTCCAACATAGAATCCTATAAACGTGAGTATCGTCACCCAGAGACCTGCACCGAGTGCGGTAAACAAACTGAACTTGAAGAAGTTCATTCGAATAACACCTGCGGGAAAAGAAATGTACTGACGGATCACCGGAATGAGACGTCCGATAAATGTTCCAATTTCTCCATGCTCTTTAAGATACGTCTCTACCAACAGAAACTTTGCCTCTGGAAGAAAGATGAGGTGCCCCCACTTAAGGAGTGCTGCACGTCCTGCCTTGAGTGCGATGCAGTAATTGAGCCACGCACCGAGAAGTGATCCTGTTATTCCACAAACAATGACGACACTGAGATCCATCTGTCCCTGACTGGCAAGGTACCCTGCAGGCACCATGACCACCTCGGAAGGAAAAGGGAAGAACGAACTTTCGAGACCCATTAGAAGAACAATTCCTGGGTAGCCAAGAGTGCCAATTGTCTGTGTCAGCCATTCGATAAGCGCGTATAACATCGCGGGGAATACTACACTCATCGACCTTCGGCAACATACTCTATTTGCACAAAAGTATTACTCACCTGTAACATTCAACGAAATGACTCCTTCCCCCTTCCAAGGAATCTTCAGTGCGTTTGGACAAGAGCAGTCCACTCCTACTTCCGATGCGCCTCCGGTGCATGCGGGAAAAGAGCATGTACAAGAGGCGGTCATCCATCCAACTGGTGGAACACAGACTGGGCAAATTGCAGTGGATATTTACGAACTAGACACGTACTACATCATTCGTGCACCTATTGCTGGTGTAAAGTTGAGTGATATTGATATTGAAGTAGATGACAAAATACTCACCATTCGTGGAACAAGAAGTCCGAACGATGACATTCCGCAAGATCAGTACTACTTGCAGGAATGTTTCTGGGGAGATTTTGAGAGAAGTATTACGCTGCCGATATCTATCGATCCTAAAAAAGTGAAAGCAACATTTAGTAAAGATGCGATCTTGAAAGTGATCATCCCGAAAGAAGAGAAGGTAAAGATCGTGAGAATCTCTGAGGGATAGTTGATTATTTCTTCTTCGACTTCTGTGCTGTTACCTTCTTTGCCGTCTTCTTTGCAACAGCTGTTTTTTTGATTGGAGTCTTTTTGAGCTTTGCATTCACCTCTGTTGGAATCATTTGCAGACTCTCCAGAACGTCCTCTCCACCCATGACCTGCCAGTCTACTTCTTTGAGAAGTGCCTTAAACTCTCTGAGTGTTTTCTGTGCACTTTTGACTTTATTGGCATCCGTACTTGAACCATCAAGAAAGTTCCAGAGTTCCACCTGCATGAGGTAGAGGTTTTGTACTTTGTTCAGGGCTGTTTCTTTCTTTGATGACATAGCAATTGAAGTAGGAAAATCAGATTATTGTAGCCAAGATTGGCCAAGAAGTCAATTCTGATGCAGTTAAACCTCGTTAAAGGACGGGAACTTTACTACCTAAAACGCAAAAACAAAGAAAAATTTGGGGTTTTTTGACTATTTCAAGGAATTTTCGTACTTCGTATCTTTGTAAAATGCCTGTTTTACCGCAAAATTTAGAATCTTCTTCCAAAACTTCTGATACACTCGATCGCGATATGGCCATTACACAAGCAATATTACCGGTCGCAGGTCTTGGAACTCGCTTCCTTCCATGGACAAAATCTGTGCCAAAAGAGATGCTTCCTATTGGGAATCAGCCGATTATCGCACGCATTGTTGATGAGTGTATGGATGCAGGAATCATGGATATTTGTTTCGTGATATCGCATGGTAAGGAAATGATTCCACAATTCTTCTACGAACATCCAGAGCTGGAAGCAGAACTGGAGAAGCGTGGAAAATTGGAACAGCTTGAACATCTGCGAAAATACGACAAGGCAAACTTCCACGTCGTGTATCAAGAAGAGCAACTCGGAGATGGGCATGCTATTTTGCAAGCTGCTGACTGGGTGAGCAGTGACCCTGTTGCTGTGCTCTTTGGTGATGACCTGTTCACGGGAGCTCGGAGTGGATTGCAACAATTGATAGACGCCTACGAACAACTTGCAGAGGATGAGCGCGGTGCGATGGTGTCTCTGGAGGATCTGCCAAAAGAAGCGATCAGCCAAAAGGGTATTGTGGAAATTGAGAGCAACCACCCAACGATTGCAAACCTGAAATCCATCAAAGGACTCGTCGAAAAGCCGAAGCCCGAAGACGCCCCAAGTAGTTTAGGGATCGTTGGCCGTTATATTATTCCTCGGTCCACATTTGATGTGTTGCCTACGGTTGCAGTGGGGTATGACGAATCCCACTCACAGGGAGCGGCTGAAAGATTACTTGCTGCAGGAAACCAAGAAATCCGACTGATAGATGCACTTAAATCTCAACTAGGTTCTATCCCCATTCACGGACTGGAATGTGAAGGGACAAGACTGGATACCGGTACGCCAGAAGGATACGTGCACGCAGTGCAAGTGCTTGGAGTGCTTGGATAATCAATCGTCGTCATCGTCGTCATCGTCCCGATTGCTATATCTCCTCTCTCGTGACTGATAGTTGCGACTGTACGTTGGGTAGTACGCACGCAGGCGGTCTGGGTTAAAGTTACTCGGGTCAATAAACTGCTCGATCATACAAATACCCTGTGCATTGTAATACAGACAACTCCTCGAAGGTGCCCGAGAGTAACTGGCACTGGCAGTGAGGTGGCGAAGATTACTCTGGCCACTACGGGTGTAGCGCACATGCTCGAAGAAACTCGCTGCCTCTACGGGGTGCGCGGCAACGAGAATGAAGGCAATGGCCACAGCTGAAATGATTCGCGTTCGCATATCGCATAGGAGAAACAACGTATCACGCTTCAGAGACGTCAAGCAAGCTATACGTATGGTTCTTCTCTTAGAAGCACTGGTATCCGTAAGGCATACCGTGTGTACCTCCTAGCCTTGCGTAGGAGAAGTTCATACATAGGTATCAGGACTTAAGCTGTGTGCACGGATAGGGTCTTGATATCCACGCCATCCAGCGTAACGAGCATTGATATTAAAGCTCATACCACCCTTACGATAAAAAGGGACGAAAAAATCAAGGCAGACTGGACTCGTGCGAAGCAATAATACTGCTCGCTTGGTAGCGTTCTTCGCCCTCAGACAGGCAGTCTGCCACTGTAGTGTGGCAAAGATTTTTGGTTACTTTCCATCGGAAAAGTAACAAATATCCAAGCTGATTTCTTTTCCATTTCGCAATTTCAAAGAACTACGCGTATACTTCCCTGTACCCTCCCTTATGAATCGCAAAATACTCCTCGCCTCTGCGACTGTTCTTTCTCTACTGATCTCTTTTGCAGTAGTAGATTCTGCTTACGCACTTTCGGGCACAGACCCCAACGCCATTCGTCGCCTACCGCAACGCAACTTCCGAAGGCCTGTAGGAATCATGGAGAAGTATCGTCGTAATAAGAGGTCGTTGGAGCGCAGAGATAGAGACCGATTTACCGATCCACTCGGTACAGAGAGCACCTTCGAAAGGAGGCAGAACT
>CAJXJE010000017.1 GCA_913054215.1 uncultured Candidatus Peregrinibacteria bacterium
TTGATGTATCCGCCAACATTAGTATTGGGAATGATGAGTACAGCAAAAAACTCAATGATTTCATTAAATGCTCCAAGTCCATTGGACGCAAGTACCGCAAGAACGATCTCTGATAGATACTGCTGTGTCCCAATGACAATAGGACGCAGCACCTGCCAGTTGACCCACGTACAAATGCCGAACCCATACATGTGTACAAGGTGATCGTACTTAAAGAAATCAGGAATCAACCACAAGCTATACAGCACTGCATTGTCACCATTGTGAGGCCACGTTACTGGAATAGGCATCAAGCCTCCTAGCATATGCAGGAGTCCCCAAATAGCGAGTGTCCACAGTACACCAGTAGAAAATTGCACTTTGCTGTGCACTGCTTTTATAAAGAAAGCCAGTATGAGCACAACTAATACATAGAATACGAACTCCCAGTTTTGTGCACGCCAAGAAAGAACAGAGGCTATAGCAAGATAACTGGCTACAAACATGGTTACGGCTCGCTCTGCAGATTTAGTAGCGGGATGAGACATAGAAGTACGATACACCGAACCTAGGAGTATTTCCCAACAAAATATTTCGCCGTCTCCGTGGTGTCGCGCATTTGCAGTATTTCTTCTTTAGATAAAAACGCAGCACCAGCACCCTCGTAAATCTCAACGTCTTTCCATGTAATAGGTTTTATATACTCAAATAAAAACATATGACGCTCAGATTCTTCTGAATGCACTTCGTCTCCAAGGAGTCGAAAATCCTCTTTGGCGATATCTATATCCAACTCTTCTTTTACTTCTCGAATGATTGCTGCTTCTACAGTCTCCTCTTCGCTATCGGCTACTCCACCAAAGAAGCTCCACATCAAAGGACATGTAGGCGCACCGCTATCTCTGTATTGCAAAAGAATCTTTCCTTCACTGTTGCGGAAGATGATGCAAGAGAGACGAAGCATGCTTCTATGATACTGCCTTCACGACCGCATCAAATACTTTTGGATCATTTACTGCAAGCTCAGAGAGAGACTTACGATCCAATCCAATCTTCTTATCGTTTAACTTTTTGATAAATCGTGAGTAGTTCATACCATGCTCTGCAACCGCTGCGTTGATACGCGTGATCCAAAGAGCACGAAATGTGCGCTTCTTCTTTTTACGATCGATGTACGCATGCTGCCCTGCCTTCATCACCGCTTCGTTTGCCTTCTTAAACGTAGAGTGACGCATCCCACGATACCCCTTCGCAAGCTTGCGAATTTTCTTGTGACGCCGACTTCTGATGTATCCAGTCTTTACGCGCATCTAGAGATAGGGAAGGAGGGATTTAAGCTTCTTGGTATCGCCTTTGGAAGTCATAAGGGTACGATTGAGATTCTTTTGACGAGTGCTTTTTTGGAGCAAAAGGTGATTTCGACTATTGCGTTTTACCGCAAGCTTGCCAGAACCGGTCTTTTTGACCCGTTTTTTAGCGCCGCTATGACTCTTCTGTTTAGGCATCGAAAGCAGTTTATAGGGAAAATCGCCCGTTTCAAGCAAAATCTGACATTATTTACAGTACAGCTCTAGCTCCTCTTCGGACGCACAATAGCCGTAAACTGGTTCCCCTGTGGCTTCACATCCTGCTCAATCTCCGAGACGTCTGAAAGCTCTACGACCAAAGCGGCTAGTTTCTTACGTGCATAGTCCTTATTGGTCATCTCTCGTCCACGCAACCTCACCACCAACTTTACGAGGTGACGCTCTGCCAAGAACTCTCGAGCACGGCCGAGGATTCGGTCCAAGTCATGCTTCTCTGTGCGAAAAGAAAACCGCAGCATCTTTACCTCGGTCTGCTTGCTGTGCGATTTTTGCTTCTGCTCCTTCTTCTTCTGCTGATACATATACCGTCCAAAATCCGTGATCTTTACCACGGGTGGCTTGGCTTTCGGTGATATTTCAATCAAATCAAGCTCTGCTTCTTCAGCACGGGCGAGGGCATCCTCTATCGAAAGCTCTTCTGAGTTTTTCTCCTCATCGACCAAACGTACTGTTGGCGCGGTAATTTCTTCGTTCATTCGAGGTCTCCTTTCCTTCTTTTTAGCGGAGATATGTTTGCGACGTTTCTGCAGAGTAGGCTTGGGGTAGTAATAACAAAGGGAAATTTATGCTGTTAACCCTAACTCTGTCAAGGATTACGCTTTAAGATTCCTCACTAAACACTAAGAGTGTTAGACCAAGTCTCTGCCACGCGGGCGCGTCACCAGATTTCATAGAGACCTCCTCAACAACCATAAGCTGCAAAGGCCAAAGCTTGTACCCTTCTAATATTTCTCCAAGATCACTACGCAGCAAGATCTTTACTTCTCTCAGTAGTGATGTACGCAACACGTTCTGGAAGAGATTGAGGAAGGTCGTCGAACTAAAAGACCGCTTCAGCTGCTCTTCATACGTCTTGGAATTTTTGGCGTAGCTCAGCAGGTCTGCCCGCATAAACTGTTCCAATGCAATAATACCAGAAGGGCTTTCTTGTTCTATACGATCGACCAAAAGATTAATCTCTTTTTCCGTGAGCACATCACCCACCGTCAGAAGACCTGAGAGTTGCACGAGTAGCATGATGGTACGCAGACCATCTTCGTGAGCGGCAAACTCTACAGAAATAGTACGGGACACCGATCCATCATCACGCTTCACTGGTTGAGAAATATCCAAATCGGACATTTCAGCAAGAAGCCCATCACGCATAAGTACGTCACGGATCACTTCAAATGTTGCAACGACACGACTGATATTTGTTTCCTCAGGCAACGCATACACTTCTATCTTCTCTTGCTGTGAACCAATACGTGTTACTGCGTGCAACTCCGTAAGTTCGATCTGCTGCGTAAGAGCAGCGAGCCTGCGTTCCATCTGCGGAAGCTGACCCACAATAGGTATAGAGACATCACGCACTTGAATGATTGTTTGAATATGCGCGTACATCAGAATACCTGTAATCACCATCAAACCAGACCCGGCTCCAAATAAAACGATAGGGTGTAGTGTGGCCAGTCGGCGGAAGGTGTTGCGTATCATCGGACTGTCATGCGTATAGTAAATGGTGAAAAGAACGAACCGTTCTCACCCTCCTGTCTTGTAAACCGAGAACTTTCTACATTGATGACCATAGGAATTCTATGGATCCCCTCAACAAATTGCGCAACTACCGTCATAGAACGAGGGCCAACGTTGGCTACTTGCCCGTGGATCTCTCCAATATTCTTCGAAGCATCAAAGTAAAAACCAGAAAGCACTACAACATCTGCGCGCCCTGGCATTAATTCTTTTATAACCTGTCGTATCTCTCTACGAAGATCCTGGAACTTCAAACGGTCATTCTTCAGACGTTTAAGCTGCTGATATAACCCATGATTTACCGGAAGAAGAAAAGAGCCTCTACTTTCTTCCAAGGCGACAATCTGTCCTTCGAGGTCTGCCTTATAGTCTTGAAGCTCCTGAAGTCCGCGTACAGAACCGCCAATTTCTACTCGTGTAAGCTCTGGGACCAATACATACCAAGAAAGTGCGAGAAAAGCTGTAAGTACTAAGGAAAACAGGAAAAAGGAGAATGCAGTGCGTCTTGCTATGTCGCCGAAACTGTGACGTTCTGTATTCAAGGTTTTTATGTTAGTTTCCCCTTATTATAGCGGAAAAGTCCTATTTTTTCTAGGCTCAAGGTTTGCATAAACCACGAATTGTGTTGTAAAAATTAACAACAGATATAGGAGGAGGCACACTATAACGCTATAATAAGACCGAATACTTCAGTCCCCCCTTCTTCCGTGGAAGAACTTCTCAGTAAACTCACAGCTTTGCGAGACGCGTTGAACACGGGGAAGGACAGTCTTTGAGGAAAGAGGGATACCAACACTTATAGAGGAGCTCGAAAAGCAATCTCAAGCCCCAGACCTCTGGGACGATCAGTCTTCTGCTAATGCCCTCTTTACCAAACTCAAAAGTCTCAAGAAGCAATGGGAACCTATTGCACTACTCCTATCTGAGGTTGATGGGTTATTGGAAATGATCGAAGCCTCCACCGCCGAGGATCTACCCTCTCTCGAAGAAGAGTTCTCTGCATTAGCATCTCAATGGAAAGAGGTAGAAACTGGCCTGTATCTGAGTGGAGAATTTGATGCAAACAATGCCTATCTAACACTGAGTGGGGGTGCAGGAGGAACAGAAGCACAAGACTGGGCAGCTATGCTGATGCGTATGTATCTTCGCTACTGTGAACGCCTAGGATGGACTGCGCAGCTCATCGAAAAGACTGATGGGCAGGAGGCAGGTATCAAATCAGCAACGATCCACATACAAGGGGAATTTGCGTATGGATTTTTGAAATGTGAACGTGGAACTCACAGGCTCGTTCGCCTCTCTCCTTTTAATGCAAAGAACCTGCGGCAGACAAGCTTTGCCCTTGTGGAAGTACTACCCGAGATCACCGAAACTGTAGAAATAACCATCGAAGAGAAAGACCTCCGTATCGACACCTTCCGAGCCAGTGGAGCCGGAGGCCAGCATGTGAATAAAACGGATAGTGCCGTACGTGTTACACACAAGCCAACCGGGATCGCCGTGGCCTGCCAAAGTGAGAGAAGTCAGCAGCAAAATAAAATCCAAGCGATGAACATGTTGCGTGCAAAACTACTCGAGAAAAAACGTGCAGAAGATGCTGAGAAAAAAGAGGGATTAAAAGGGGCTCGTAAAAGTGCAGACTTCGGACAGCAGATTCGCTCCTATGTATTACACCCCTATAAGATGGTAAAAGACCTCAGGACGAATGTGGAGACTAGCAATACCGATAGGGTACTCGACGGAGATCTACAGCAGTTTATAGATGCAGAGCTAAAAAGATCTAAGTAGATATCAAAAAAGACTCCAAAGTGGAGTCTTTTTGATCGCTTTATAAAGGGGACTAGAGGTCCTCAGAGCGAACAGTCTTACGACCGTTAGCCTTAGCGCGGTCACAAGCCTTTCCAACAACGGCCTCGAGATGTGCAGATACTGCGTCTGCGAGGTCACCGGAAGACATCATACCGTGCTTCTTAACGAGCTCTTTGAGCTTGGAAGCTACTACGTAACTCATGAGTAGGAGTGGTAGGAAGTAATAACGACCCGAATTCTAGGGAATGTTCGGTCAAGCCCGCAAGCCTAAATTGGCAAATTTGTGCAGTATTTTTATGCAGAAAGCCAATTGACAGTAATACACTCTATCTGTAGTGGCCAATTGCTCCTCACCCTACAATAGGACTTATTGGCAAACCTAAGCCAAAAAACGCTATAATCGTTTTGGAGGGATGGCTGAGTGGTCGAAAGCGCACGACTCGAAATCGTGTGGGCCTGCAAGGGTCCCGGGGGTTCGAATCTCCCTCCCTCCGCCAGAAAAAATGTCCTATAGTATAAAAAATGATGAAATTTCCCGTCGATATCGGCCAAAAATATCAAAAAATTGCCAAGGAAATTGGCTGTAATCCCAAGGATATTGAGGAACATTTCACCCGTGGGAGCGGACATGGAGGCCAAAATATCAATAAATCTACAAACTGTGTGGAATTGCACCACAAGCCTACCGGTATTAATGTGCGCTACCAGCACCATCGTGGACTACAACAAAACCGTAAGGAAGCGTGGAAATTACTGATCGTTAAAGTCGAAGAACGTATCAAGGGTAAAGAATCCGAACTCGCCTCCAAGCGACACAAAATAGAGAAGCAAAAACAACGCCGGTCCCGAAGAGCAAAAGAAAAGATGCTTAAAGAAAAAAGAAAGCGCTCGGAGATTAAAGAATTCCGTAGAGCAATTGATCCTGAATAAGGAGTTTTTGATGATACGTCAAATAGATTTTACACGGAGCAAGCGTATACTAAGAAGGTCTTTCCACGATTCCTCATGAAAATCTTTCAATCAGTGATTGCTACCACTTCTATTTTTGCACTCTTTATTAGTGCTATCCCACCAGCGCAAGCAAGAATGATTAACCGAAATACATACAGCAATAGCATTCGCAATGTATCGCCACGTGGTTTTAGACGTAGCATCTCTAGAGCTCGTGAAAAACTAAAGACAGATTGTATACACAAGAAAGATGCCAATGAAAAACGTACATGTATGAGGAAATATCGCGATATGATCCGAAAGGGTGCCACACCGGTTCCCGTAAATTACGTTGAGCATAATTTAAAAAAGAGAGGAAAGCGCTGTGGGCATTTGGCAAGCACCAAAGATAGAATGGCATGCATGCGCAAAGCCAGAGCAACTATTCCTCAGGGAAAACAGCGCACATACAACAAGCGCACACGAACGCGCGATGTAAAACAGCAACGAGAAGAATGCCGTGAAAAAGCAACGCCACAGGAGAAGTATCGCTGTCTGAAGAGTCAGGGTAGTAATGCAAGATCTATGGTTACCCGCCCTCAGCGCAGAAAACGTCTGCACGAAAAAGCGCAAATAAAATTCATCTCTCCATACGGACTACGTCGCAACTTAAGCCGTGCACGAGATTTGATAAAAGAGCAGTGCGGAGATATCCGAAACGGTGCTGCAAAAAGAATCTGCATCAAGGATATCAAAGCAAAGTACCAAGGGTACTAGATCTTCTTCCCTTGCTGCATCCTCTTGGCCAACGTGCGCAGGTAAGACGCTGCGACCTTGATGGTCTTGTACTCTCCTGTAGCTGGGTCAAATACCTTCTTCTTTTGAATATTAGGCTTAAACGTCCTTTTGGTAGAACGCATGGATTTGCTACGAGTTTGTCCACTCGAAGTCTTCTTGCCGGTTTTGCAACATCTACGTGCCATTTCCAAGAAATCCTACGGATTAGAGGGTTTGAGGTCAAATAAATACAACGGAAAGATCTCCTGTGACTCTTGTGACTCTTGTGCATCCTTTGTATCCTGCTTGTAAATGTCTCCTTTTCTCACCCCAACTTTCATTATTGCCATACTCGTGGCTGTCGCTTTTCACGAATGGGCACATGGATTTGTAGCATGGAAACTGGGTGACCCTACAGCGAAATATGATGGAAGACTGACACTCAATCCACTCGCACACCTAGACCCCATTGGAACAGTACTATTTGTCATGGTGGGATTTGGATGGGGAAAACCCGTCCCCGTAGACCCTCGTTACTTTAAAAAACCCGTGCGCGACAGTGCCATCGTGGCGTTTGCAGGGCCATTCAGCAACATCGTTCTGGCATTCGGAGCCTTCTTTCTCGCCATGCTCCTTGGGATGAAGACAGAAGTACTCGTAGTCACAGGAGCGCTCATCGCCCCAAACAATCAACCAGTCATCATTACCTTTATTGCAGAACTGCTCGGCGATATCATTCAGATCAATCTTATTTTGATGGCATTTAACCTACTGCCCATCGCTCCGCTGGATGGCAGCAAAATCATCCGCATCTTCCTGCCCTACGAATACGAACATCAGTATCAACAGTTCATGCGGCAAGGCCCGTGGATTCTCCTCGGACTGATTATTGCAGGTCGTGCGTTCGGCCTTCCCATTCTCTCTATCTGGATCTCCATCATCATGGCTCCATTCCTTAGCGTAATGTACGCGTTTATATGAGCAAACTCGCTATCTTCTCCGAGCTCTGGAGCTTTCTGAAAGTCCGCAAAAAGTGGTGGCTGCTTCCTATTCTTATTTTGATCATACTACTAGGTTTGATCCTCGTGTTTGCACAAGGCTCTGCACTAGCTCCGTTCATCTATACCGTTTTCTAAAATGAAGCTCATCATCATACTAGCCATTTTGGTTGTCGCTGTACTTATTTGTGATAAGTATGAGCGCAAGCTCCCTCCTCCTATTAGCTGGATCTATGCGCTGTGGAAAAAGTTCTCCCACGTTCTCGGAATAATCATGAGCTTTCTAATTCTAACGATTCTTTGGATCGTTGGCTTCGGTATGTACGCAATAGTGATAAGAGTGATCACACTACCCAAGAGATTCAAAGCTGAACCTGACTCGTATTGGATCGACTGTGAACCAACAACCGTTGAATCGATGAAACACCAATTTTAATGAGTAAACCTACCTACATCCTTGGCCTTTCTTGCTACTACCACGATGCAGGTGTCGTGCTGCTAAAAGATGGAAACATCGTCTTTGCAGCCCAAGAAGAAAGATACACCCGCAAGAAGCAGGATGACCGACTGCCTGTGAGTGCTACTGCCAAGGCACTTGGATTTGCAGGTATTACCATTGATGATATTGATGCCGTTGGTTTTTATGAAAAACCGATGCTTAAGTTCTTTGACCGTATCCTCTCAACCTACTTTAAGACCTGGCCGCTGGGCCTTCGGCAATATCAGATGGCTATGCAAGAGTGGATGCACACCAAGCTCTGGATACCACAGCAGATAGAGAAAGAACTGGGATACAAAGGAAAGATTTTCTATGTCCAACACCACGAATCCCACGCAGCATCGAGTTTTTACTGCAGTGGATTTGAGGATGCCACAACAGTCACTGTCGATGGTGTTGGTGAGTGGGCAACGACCACTATTGGATATGGAAAAGGAAAGAAATTGGATCTAAAAAAAGAAATCCACTTCCCACATTCTCTCGGGCTGCTCTACTCCGCTATCACGTACTACATTGGATTCAAGGTAAACAGTGCAGAGTATAAAGTGATGGGACTTGCACCCTACGGGGAGCCGAAATACGTCGACCAGTTCCGTGAACTGATTACGATTAAAGATGATGGGTCCTTTAATCTCAACATGAAGTACTTTACGTACGAACACGGACTGAAGATGACCGGAAAGAAGATAGAGACGCTCTTTGGGCAGCCAACACGTAAACCTGAATCTGACCTGACACAATTTCATAAAGACATTGCAGCCTCCGTACAGAAGATCACCGAAGAAGCGATGCTCAAGATCTGTAAGCACGCCAAAGAGATTTGCCCTAGTGATAACCTCTGTCTCGCAGGGGGTGTTGCCCTCAACTGTGTCGCCAACGGAGAGATTCTCCGATCGGGTCTGTTTAAAGATATATTTATTCAACCTGCTGCAGGAGATGCAGGAGGAGCACTCGGAGTAGCCCTTTCTATCTGGCATAAGAAGTTTGATGGGCAAAGATCACCAAGAATCAATGATGTCTTCTGGGGCACAGAGTATTCCGATGATGCTATTCGATCACTACTTGATGCAGAAGGCTTACCCTATGAATCTCTGGATGAATCTACGCTGATTGATCGAGTATCTTCACTACTCGAAGGAGAAAACGTCATCGGCTGGTTTCAAGATCGTATGGAGTTTGGTCCGAGAGCACTCGGGAATAGATCCATCATTGCGGATGCCCGAAACAAAGCAAACTGGAAAAAAGTAAATCTTAAGATCAAATTCCGTGAGGACTTTCGTCCATTCGCCCCAACAGTATTAGAAGAAAATACATCGGAGTACTTTGCACTGGATTGCGAGAGCCCATACATGCTGCTGGTTGCAGATGTACATCCAGAAAAGAGAGAAGTGATTCCTGCCGTAACGCACGTGGATGGATCTGCAAGGATCCAAACTATCAATGAAGCACAGAACCCTAAGTACTACAATTTAATCAAAGCATTCCGAGAAAAAACTGGCTGTGCGGTTATCATCAACACCTCGTTTAATGTACGAGGAGAACCGATCGTGGAGAGCCCGGAAGATGCGCTCAATTGCTTCTTAAACACACACATGGATTACCTCGTGATGGG
Source organism: uncultured Candidatus Peregrinibacteria bacterium (assembly GCA_913054215.1). Lineage (GTDB taxonomy): Bacteria > Patescibacteriota > Gracilibacteria > Peribacterales > Peribacteraceae > UBA2170. The sequence goes on from CAJXJE010000017.1 coordinate 9,706, forward strand.
AAATATTCTGATAGAAAAGAGTAAGATGCCAGCAGATAGGATTTTGCAAAGTGGTGATTATCTGCAAAAATTTGAATTAGATTGATGAGAAAAAATGTACTCATAAACACAGGCCTTGTAGCAGGATCACTGATCGGATTCTTCCTCATCGCAGAATTCGGCTTGAGGCTCACAGGGCTCCAAACAATCAAACCCAACCCTCCAAAGATCTACCAGCAGTCAGAGAATCCTGAAATTAGTTATGAGCTCATTCCCAATCTCAGAGATGAAAAAGCATACAAGGCAATGGTCAGTACAGACGGACAGGGATTTCGTCTCAACTCCCGCAGTCCGCAACCTTCCAATCGAAAACTCATCGCCATTCTCGGTGACTCTATAACCTTTGGTCATGGAGTAAGTAACGTTGAAACTCTGAGTGCCAAGCTCACATCACGCTCTATCAACTATCACTATCTCAACACCGCAGTACCGGGTTATCAACTTGGCCAACAAACCGCTACCTACAGGGAAAAGATTCAAAAGTTAAGTCCTGATGGCGTGATGATTGTCTTCTACTGGAACGATCTTAATGCAGGACCTCCAGCAATACTTGATGACCAAGGAATCTTTCGCGGACACTATTGGGTACCGACAGATAGGATGTGTCAGCCAATAAAAACTGGGGTGATGGGTCTGATCCCTGGAAAGTGTTGGCTGGACACCAATAGTGCATTTTACAAAGCGTTTAAGAAGTTGATGAACCTAAAAGCCAGTAAACAAATGCAACAAGAGGAACGCGAAGCAGCTGAAGTTCTTAATGATGAATCTGATGCATACCTTGCTGAGTACGAACGTGACTTACGAAA
>CAJXJE010000018.1 GCA_913054215.1 uncultured Candidatus Peregrinibacteria bacterium
AAATATCCCACCTTAGTCTCAAAGCTAAACATAAAGTAACCTAAGGAATCGCTCGCCCCAGCTTTCTCATAAACCCCCCTTGGCGATGTTTGTCCTTTCTGGTAGGCTCTTTCTCGTGTCTGATGCTAAATATCGCACACCAAAGGGTACTTCGGATGTCCTTCCAGAGGACCATCAGTATCACACGTATATTAAAAAGGCCGTGCGACACCGTTGTAGGCAAGCTGGTTTTAAGCGCATAGATACGCCAGTATTCGAGAAGAAGGAGATCTTTGAGCGTGGTATTGGAGAGCACACGGATATCGTAGAAAAGGAGCTGTTTATGGTGGGCTCACACCACAGCGAAGAGGGAATGGAAGCATTTGCACTTCGACCAGAATTTACCGCAAGTATCTGCCGTAGCTACATCGAGCACGGCATGAAGCAACTGCCACAGCCTGTAGAGCTGTATTCCATTGGGCCATGCTTTCGTCATGACCGCCCTCAAAAAGGACGCTACCGTCAGTTCCACCAGTTTGACCTTGAAGTGATTGGTCTCAGTGACCCTTCACTCGATGCGCAGCTGATTCACGTCTGTAATAAAATCTTTAAAGACCTACGTATTCACGACAGAATCACCCTGCAACTTAATAACATCGGTACAGCAGATAACAGGAAGGAATACATCGCAGCACTGAAAGATTACTTCATTGGTAAAGAAAGAAACTTACCAGATCTTGACCGCAAACGTTTGGAGACCAATCCGCTAAGACTTCTAGATTCGAAAGAAGAAGATACCCGTATTTTGCTAAAGAATGCTCCAACACTGGATCAATTTATTGGCGATGAGAGTAAGGAGTACCACGATACGGTGAAGGAATACCTCGATGAGCTTGGAGACAGCTACGTCGAAAACTCTCAGCTGGTACGAGGGCTCGACTACTACAACCAGACGGTGTTCGAGTTTTGGGATAACGATACCGGTGGTAAAAACGCCGTTGGTGGCGGTGGACGCTACGACCCACTGATAGAAATGCTTGGAGGTCCTCCTACTCCTGGAGTGGGATTTGCGGGTGGTATGGAACGTATCATCTACCAGATGAAACAGGCAGGAGTGCAAGCTCCACACAAAGACCAGATTGACGTTTTTGTCGCACAACTTGGACCAAAAGCAAAGAAGAAGTGTCTCAGCTTAATCTCAGAATTGCGAGATCTTGGTGTACACACCTTGGGAGCACTTGGTGAAGCAAGTTTAAAAAGCCAAATGCGTCTCGCAGATAAGTTCGGTGCCAAATTCACCCTACTTCTTGGGCAAATGGAAGTAAAAGCTGGAACCATCATTCTTCGAGATATGGAAGCCGGTAAGCAAAAGGAGATGAAGTTTGATAAGGTAGTTCCTGAAATTGTTAAACTGCTCGGACCTGAAAACCTTGATACGTATGTTCTTCGAGATCAATTTGAAGATCAAGACGCAGAATAACTGGAAAACGGAAAGTGGAAAGTGGAAAAAGATTTACCGTTCGTTATTTTTGGCAGTTTTTATGCTAGCAATTAATAGATACTTTAGCTCGTTACAGAGATCAATATGCCCATTCATTACTGATGTAGGTGCTAAGTTAGAATCACGCATTAATCGTAGCCAATATTCAGTTTCCTTTACCTCTTTAAGAGAAATGCTTAATTTAGAAATAAAATCTTTCCTACTTTGTGCCTCAGAAGCCTCTTGAATATTTGCACCAATACTTGTACCAGATTTCATCAACTGTTTTGTTCATATATATTCCCTGTTTTTATCAGCAATATTTCTGCAAAGATTAATTACCTGCAATCCAAATGAATAGGACTTATCCTGGATGATATTTGAAGTCATGAATCTATTGTGATGCAACGGAAATCCTCAGCCAATAGGTAAGATAAATAATTAAGATGCTTCAGTAATACTTTTGGCTTCAGAAAGACAAATAATTAGTTCCACTGATCGGTGAAACCATCTATCTTTTTCCGTTTTCCACTTTCCACTTTCCGTTTAAATGTCTAGATTCTTCACTCCCTTCGCGTGTGTCTGGATAAACTTTTTGCGTGGTGGAACTTCTGGACCCATCAGTGTAGAGAATACGTTATCAGCAGCCTCCACATCGTCCATGGTCACACGAAGCATGATACGGTTCTCTGGGTCCATTGTGGTTTCCCACAGCTGGTCTGGGTTCATTTCTCCTAGACCCTTATAGCGCTGAATGTTTACACGCGGTGTTCTCTTCTTTGTCTTTGCACCTTCCTCCCCTTCTTCCTCCTCCTCAGATTCTTCTGCATCTTCAGACTCTTCTCCGCTCACTCCCATATCTTTGAGCACTTGTTCTTTCTGTTCATCGGTATACGCATAGCGTGAATCTTTTCCCCTAGAGATCTTATAGAGCGGTGGTTGCGCAATGTAGAGATACCCTGCTTCGATGAGCTCTGGGAAGTACCTATAGAAAAGCGTGAGCAGAAGGGTACGGATGTGTGCGCCATCTACATCAGCATCGGTCATGATGACGATACGGTGATAGCGAAGCTTACTCATATCTTTAATCTCTCCGATACCAACACCCATAGCAATGATTAACGATTTGATTTCGTTATTGGCAAGCATTCTATCGAGTCGTGCCTGTTCTACGTTGAGGATTTTTCCACGCAATGGCAAGATCGCCTGGAATTTTCGGTTGCGTCCTTGTTTGGCAGAACCACCAGCGCTGTCTCCCTCAACAATAAAAAGTTCACATTCTGCGGGGTCTCGACTACTACAGTCGGCAAGCTTTCCTGGAAGTGTCATACCCTCGAGGGCCCCCTTTCGGATAACGCTATCTCTGGCAGCGCGAGCGGCGAGACGAGCGCGGGCTGCGAGATTACACTTTCCAATAATTTCTTTTGCTTCGTTGGGGTGCTCTTCTAGATACTCCGACAGCTTTTCGTTTACCACTTGCTCTACAGCTGTTTTCATCTCTGCATTACCGAGTTTGGACTTTGTTTGCCCCTCAAACTGGGGCTCTTTGAGGCGAACAGAGATCACAGCAGTCAGCCCCTCTCGAACATCATCTGCCGTAAGGTTTTCGTCTTTCTCCTTAAGGAAACCCCCCTTTCGAGCATAGGCATTTATCGTACGGGTAATTGCAGCTTTGAATCCGGAAAGGTGATGTCCCCCTTCTGTGGTGTGAATATTATTGGCAAATGACACCACATTCTCCTGGAATGTTTGAGTGTACTGCAAGGCTACTTCTACCATTCCATCAGCCGTATCTTTTTCGAACCATATTGGTGCACCGACAGAATCTTTGGACTCATTGAGGTGACGAACATAGGCAGCTATTCCACCCTCAAAGGAGAAGCGATAGAGACGCGGATGTCTTTGATCGTCTTCTGGTCGGTCTTTTCTCTCATCGAGCATTGCAATAGTAACACCACGCGTGAGGTACGCCTGCTGGCGAAACCGTGTCATCAGCGTACTCATAGAGAAATTGAGCGTGTCGAAAATGGTGTCATCAGGCCAGAACTGGATTTTGGTACCCGTCTTGCTGGTTTTTCCTTCTTTCTTCAGAGCATACGCAGTCTTTCCTCGCTTGTATTCCTGGTGGTATATCGCACCGTCACGATAGACCTCCGCTCGCATCTTGATACTGAGAGCATTTACCACAGAAGAACCTACGCCATGGAGCCCTCCAGATACCTTATATCCAGAGTCATCTCCTCCAAACTTACCACCGGCATGCAGCGTGGTGAGCACAATTTCTAGTGCTGGAAGCTTCTTTTTTGGGTGAATATCAACAGGAATACCTCGTCCATTATCCTCAACACTGATAGATCCATCATCGTGTAATGTAACAATAATCGTATCACAATAGCCTGCCATAGCTTCATCTACAGCATTATCGACGATCTCATAGACACAGTGATGGAGTCCACGAGTATCGGTAGATCCGATGTACATACCTGGACGTTTGCGCACAGGCTCAAGCCCTTCGAGGACTTGTATTTGCTCTGCGGAATAGCTAGATTTTTTGACCATATCGACGTGGATTGTAGAGTGGAAACGAGCCTGAATCAATGCAAGAGAACTTTGCTTTTTTGATTCAAATACTTGCCTAAAGGTATCTGCCTCCCTAAGCTGGCCCAGAAATGACAGTTCACGCTCACAAAAAAGGCAACGAGAGTAACGATGCTCTTCAGCAACGTTTTAAGCGACAAGTCCAGAGGACAGGCTTGCTTAGACTTCTCCGTGAACGTGGTCACTACAAGAAAAAACCTACCAAAAGACTGGTTCGCCAGCGCGCCCTCAAGCGTGAGGAACACAGGGACACAAATCGCAAGAAACAATTTTACAGCAATATGTAGCTACGGTTAATACCGTAATATATTCAGCGCCTTGAGTAGAGGTGCGTCTCTTTCCTCTATCTCAGAAATACCAATATCAGGGAATACGCCTTTGCCGTTAATTACATGGCCATCCGGTGTATACCACTCAGCAATAGTCAATTTGAGGCTGCTCTTATCATTAAACTGTAATACCTGTTGCACCGTACCCTTTCCGAATGTTTTAGCACCAACAATAGTAGCTCGACCTAAGTCCTGCAGAGCACCTGCCACAATTTCTGCTGCAGACGCAGAACCTTCATTCACAAGTACCACCATCTTTACGGCGTCATCTACCACCTGTTCCCCTGTGGTGAGCGCGAATTTTTTGTCTTTGCGGGTGCGTGCTTCTACATAGGTTGTTCCCCGCTCTACAAACAAACTGACTACCGCATTGGCAGCAGAGAGCAATCCTCCTGGGTTACTGCGCAGATCCAATATCACTCCCCTGGGATTTTTACGCATCACCGCCACCATTTGTGGACGAAGTTCTTCTTGGGTGATGCGCCCAAATTGTGTCAATTGAACGACCACAATATCACCCTGCCAGGTGATGATCGCCTCGGGAACACGAATGATGTCACGTATAACATTAACATCGAACTCGAATCCATCACGTCGAATGGTAAGTCTGGCTGTTGAGCCCTTAAGCCCTCGTACAAGATCGACCGCATCCAAGAAAGACAGTCCTGCCAAAGGATCTCCATTAACTTTAAGTATCTGGTCTCCAGGTTTAAGTTTTGCAGCTTCTGCAGGCGAACCCTTGATAGGAGACACTATGGTCAGAATGCCATCAATATAATCCACCTGCGCACCGATACCGGTAATCTCTCCATTAATCTGTGTTTGGAATCGCTGCGCTCTCTCCGGACGCATAAACGTGGTGTACTTATCACCCAAGCTTTGAACGAGGCCTTCTGCTGCACGAAACGCTGCCTCATCAACATCAATATCATCGGTGTAGAGGAACTCCCGTTCTATGACACTCCAGATAGCTTCTAATATCTGCGTCTTGGGCAAATTCATGAGGCGTTTTTTACTTCCATAATTTACTTTGATGGTTGAAGTGTTACTTCTAAAGCTACGATCTCGCACATCCGCTTCTCCGTTCACTTTACGCAATAGGAGAATAGCCTCACGTCCCACCAGCTTTCTGCGCACACCAAACAAATCTCCACGAATAGGCTCCATCCAGTTGCGAGAGACGGCTACACGCACTGCTCGCTCTATCTGTGTACCAATGCGTACGTCTTTAAAAGAGGCAGGTGTAGCGGTATCGATACCTGTGAGATTTACGACAACACGTAGAGCATCTCCACGGGTGATAGCCTTTGCAAGAAATAGATCGTATCCGAAAGCTTCGAGTGCATTTTTCTCATGGGCGACACGCACATACTTCTCGAGTCCCCTTGCCACGCGCCGATAGGGCAGCCCCGGTTGTGAATCGACATTGGTGTCTTCTAGATTGAGTACCTGTACTGCAGCACGAATAAAATCACCACGAGTGACGACTTGACCGTCTTCGTATCCTCGAAGAGCATCATGAGCAGTCGTTGCGTGTACCGCTCCTGGGATCAGAAGAAATACAACAAGTGCGGATGCTGCGGCGCGAGAAAATATTTTCATGAAGTGGAAGGGTTAACGGCACTATACAGGGAAGACAACCCTCACTCAAACCTCACTAATTAGCATACTGCTCGTAAAACGTGTCTTGTGGGATAAACTGATCAGTTTGCACTAGTACTCCCCGCTCTTTCATACACTCCTTCTTATAAAAGAGTATCGACAGTATCCAAAAACCACCGACAACGTAGAACATGGAAGGAACGATGAGTAGTGCTATGTAATGGAGAGGTGAATCTGGATTACTGGCAAATAGATCACCAACTGTACGAGGGTTTCCCGGAAGAAGATCTGGAAGCGTTACCAAGAAGTTAAACATTCCATGGAGTGCTACGGCAGAAAACATTCCAAGAATCATGTTTTCACGACGGAACACCAGCTTCTCCGGCAACCGTAAAATGCGATGTAGAGCATAGGGTATTGGGTGGATCTTTCCTGCTTTATGCTCTTCTTCCAGGAGAGGACCTGCAAACAATGTCTTTCCATAGAAGTACGCGAGTACTCCAGTTGAGAGAATGTGTACCATGTTTGTCAGGATGGCACGCCCGATCACGTTACCCATAAACGCTCCCCACTGTGGAACTTCTGGGTTGATGAGGTATGAACGTACAAATGACTGGAAGTAACTTGGATTCAGCACGTTTTCTGCAAACGCGAATCCAATAGCAACGATAATACCTAGCTGCAATACATCATCTATGGAACTAAAGAACCTGCGACCACTCTTTTTGAGTACCCAGAACTTAGAGAACTCTTCTATAAGTCCGACGATCATGAAGGAGATGAGTGTTGCGACGAGCGTCGACTTCATGCCCGATACCCCTACGAGGTTTCCCGTCACAAACGCATTGGAGCTGCGGGTAAAGTTTTCTGGAGAGATCTTAAACAGGAAGAATTGCAACTCTACGTTGTACCGTACCATCGCATCGTAAAAGAGGATGGGAGCTGTGGAGAGCATTCCCGCAAAGAACATAAGGATTACAAGGCTGAGGCGCTGCTTGTGCTCTTTCAGAAACATCATGCACCAGATAACTGCTGGAATAAATGCAACACCGGTCGCAAGAAGATGCGCGGAGCGCTCACTCGGAGTTTCTTTGGCAAGTATGTGTAAGGCAAACCAGAAGATGAACGTACCCAGCACTGTCGCCTTTACCTTTGGACGCCATGGACCGAAGAGGAATCTCCAGGTCATAACAACGCTCGCTATGCCGAGTGCCATGAAGAATGGGTCTTGCTGTACCGTTCGGTCGAACAGCATGTAGTAAAATCCTATCAGAATAAACGACACCACTGTGCCAATGGAGAACGCAAACACATAGTGCTTGGCCTTTGGCCAGATGAATTCTGCAAATATACTGAGAATACCGATACACCCAAAGAAGATCGCTGCATTGGATTGAGCATTGGGCCCATGAAAGGGCGCGATGCCTCCCATGGTTTTGAGACTGAGAATGAAGAGTCCTGCCGTGCAAATCACCGTAGTCACTATCGTCGTAAATGATGGGAGATACGGGCTTTTCTTACGAGCCTCGAGCGTATCGATAGGGTCATGCTGTACCGAAGAATGATTCATGATACCCACCCATATCCTCACGAGGACTGCTGAAATGATGATAAACATCACCACTAGCATGATGGTGCTGGCACTCTTATCCCCTGCTTCAGCAAATATATTACTGGGAGAAGCAGCAGTTACAGATATCGGAAATGCGCTTATTAGAGCAACAATAGCGGCATTAACCCTATTATTTACAATTTGTAGTATTTGTTTCAAAGCATAACTATTATACCATATTTATGCTTATTTAGAAAGCACTGAATTAGGGGATTTGAGGGCAACAGCAGCTAGGAAACAGCCGCTCACCCTGCTACTCTCTCCCCTGATGAGCGCTACCTCCCTCGACCAAGTCGTCTCTCTCTGCAAGCGCAGAGGATTTATCTATCCAGGATCTGAGATCTATGGAGGACTGGCTAATACCTGGGACTACGGTCCACTGGGAGTGGAGCTGAAAAATAGACTGAAACAACACTGGTGGACGACCTTTGTCCATAACCGTCCCGATATGGTGGGGCTGGATAGTGGCATCTTGATGAACCCCAAAGTTTGGGAAGCCAGTGGCCACGTGGGTTCGTTTGCCGACCCCCTTGTGGATTGTAAAAGCTGTAAAGAGCGCTACCGCGGAGATAAACTCCTGGAAGAAAAGATCGGAGTAGAGGCTGCTGCAATCCTGACACTCGACCAAGTAGCACCCATGCTGAAGGGCGAAAAAATCAACTGTCCTAAGTGTGGGAATAACGACTGGTCTGACGCCAAGAATTTTAATCTGATGTTTAAGACCCAACAGGGTGTTGTTGAAGGAGAGGGAGAAGATGTCTACATGCGACCAGAAACGGCCCAAGGTATTTTCGTCAACTTTAAGAATGTCCTGACGACGTCGCGTATGCGTCTTCCCTTTGGAATCGGACAGATCGGTAAGGCATTTCGCAATGAGATCACTCCCGGAAACTTCACGTTCCGTACCCGTGAGTTTGAGCAAATGGAGATTGAGTACTTCGTAAAACCTGACGAAAAGCAAGAAGCATTTGATCTATGGAAACAAGCAGTGTGGGATTGGTTTGTAGATCTTGGTATTGATACATCTCGACTGCGGTTCCGTGACCACGAAGCAGATGAGCTAAGTCACTACAGTACGCAGACTGTCGATATTGAATACAAATTCCCATGGGGTTGGGGTGAGCTGTTTGGGCTTGCCGACCGTGGAGACTACGACCTCTCGCAGCATGAGAAATTCAGTGGAATCGACCTGAAGTACACCGACCCTGACGATGCAACAAAGAAATTTTTACCGCACGTGATCGAGCCAAGTTTTGGTTGCGACCGCACGGTGCTGACGTATCTGCTGGAAGCCTACACCGAAGAAGAACTGGAGAACGGAGACGTACGCACGGTGATGAAATTTGATAAGCGCCTCTCCCCTATCGACATCGCCATCTTGCCACTCAGCAAAAAGGAGCATTTGGTAGAGCGTGCGAAGGATGTGCATAACCTTTTGCTGGAGCACACGAACTTGGTAACAGACTTTGATGTCACTGGAAGTATCGGTAAACGCTACCGCAGACAGGATGAAATCGGCACGCCGCTCTGTATTACCGTGGACTTCGGAACCCTTGGAGAAGATAAAGAGCAGGGAGCGAAGGATACTGTAACGATCCGTGATCGCGATACATTGGAGCAAAAGCGGGTGAAGATTAGCGATCTTCGAGCAGAGATTGCAGACTATTGGAAGAAATAAGACTAATAAACTCTACGAGGTTAATTGACCTTTTTTAAATATATGGGAATATAACTTTAATAGGCTTAGAATGCACGCGCATTCGCTCTTTCACACGTGAGCCCAGCTCACAGCACTCAAACAGGAGACGTCATGTCGATCCCAAGAGCGCAACAAGGAACCTCGTGCTGGCAATATCAGGTCGAATATGGGGGACTGCGAAAGTATTCTCTCCACGAACTGATGACGGTCGCTACAGACGCTGGAATGGGCTACCTCGACCTTCTTCACCCGGACGAAGTCGGAACGGTGAAGAGTTCAGGTACAGGCCTCAAGATTGCCTCGCTCGTCATGTTGGATTACGACGGCAAAGGTCACCCGCCATTCATGATAGGCCCGAATAACAAAGCCAATCATGATCTGTTCGTCGCCAACACAAAACGCATGATCGATGCAGCGGCCGGGAGTTTTTTGCTGTATTTCCTTGTCAAAGGCCAAATAATCCTTAGAATGGCCTCGCACTCTTCGCTGATCGCAGCGGATCCTCCCCTTTCGGGGCCTGCCGCACTACGGCGACATGACGTGAAGAGGAAGCCAAGGATTCTCCATCAACTACTTAAATTACTCACTTATCCTATGTCTACTGTTACCGAAAAGGATCTCATGCAAGCAGCATGTCACCTTGGTCACCCCCGTCACAAGTGGAACCCAAAAATGGCACCGTACATCTACGGCATGCGCAACAAGGTTCACATCTTCGATCTGATACAGACGAAGAAGGCTCTCGACGAAGTGTGCGATATCCTTGCTAAACTTCAGGCAGAAGGAAAAACCGTGCTCTTTGCCTCTACAAAGCAACAGAGCATTATCTACATTGAAATGTTTGCCGAAGCGCTCGGCCAGCCCATTGTTACGAAGAAATGGATGCCTGGACTTTTGACCAACTGGAACACCATCAGCAAACGTATTAAGCACTATCTCGATTTGCAAACCTCATTTAAAACCGGAGAGATAGAGAAGTACACGAAGAAAGAGCAGACACAGCTGCGCAAAGAGCTAACCAAATTGGACATTGCTCTTGGTGGTGTATCTGCAATGACGGCTATGCCCGATGCACTGTTTGTTATCGATGCTGTCCGCGATCGCGTTGCAGTATTGGAAGCGAATAAGTTACGCATTCCTGTGTACGGTATTTGCGATAGCAATGCAGACCCAGATTTGTTTACCAAATGTATTCCAGGAAATGACGACGCGGTAAAATCTATCA
>CAJXJE010000019.1 GCA_913054215.1 uncultured Candidatus Peregrinibacteria bacterium
CATCCACTCCAAAATCTTCCGCCGCGCCTTGTGTGCATCCTCTAATCCTTTTTTTTCAAACTTGAGGTTGGTGCGGTAATGCACAGACAGAAGATAGTACCGAAGATCGAGGGGACTGAAACCCATGTTTTCAATATCGGGAAGTGTTAAGACATTTCCCAAACTCTTGGACATCTTGGTGTCACCCATATCGATGAATCGTTTATGAATCCAGAAGTTTACAAACGGTGAAACACCAGTCACAGACTCGCTTTGCGCGATTTCACATTCATGATGCGGGAAGATCAAGTCTTCACCACCGGTGTGGATATCAAACGGAGAACCTAAAAACTTTTCACTCATGCAACTACACTCGATGTGCCATCCGGGGAACCCCTCACCCCACGGTGAGTCCCATCGCAAAATGTGGTGCTCGTTTTCTCCGACACATTTTTTCCAGAGAGCGAAGTCTGCGGGGTGCTTTTTATTCTCGTCGACTTCGATGCGCGCACCAGCAGAAAGATTTTCGAGCGTGTTTCCCGAAAGTTTCCCGTAGTCGACAAATGATGTGACAGAAAAATACACACCATCTTCTGTTTCGTATGCATGATTTTTTTTGATGAGTGTTTCAATCATCGCAATCATTTCTGGAATTGTTTCGGTCGCGAGTGGTCGATGTTCTGGCTCTTTAAAATTCAAAGCCCTCTCATCTGCAATATATTGATCGGAATATTTTTTTACAATCTCCATAACGTCTTCTTTCGTAATTTCATTTTCCACTTTCTGTTTTCCACTTTCCATTTCTACCTGCTTCTCTATTTTGTCATCACCATCTGCGTCAGCATTTGTGTCCCCTGTTAGGTGACCTACATCCGTAATGTTTTTGACATGTGTGACCTTGAGATCGTGACCTGCTTCTAACCACCGACGCAACAGATCCCCGAGTAGAAACGAACTATAGTTTCCGACATGTGGCCTCCTGTAGACCGTAGGTCCACAGGTATACATACGCACCTCGCCTTCTTTTATAGGAACGAATTCTTCCTCCTTATTGGTGAGTGTGTTGTAGAGACAAAGGGGCATGACAAGAGCATAGCAACTGTTGCTTACGCAGCCCACTCCAAATCATCACTTTGATCTCCTCCATCTTCATCAGCCTCAATAGCCATATCGAGTGTATCAACTTCTGGTTCTACGGCACTGTCTGCAGACTCGTTTGTATAACCAAGCTGCGTAAATAAATCTCGAGTTGCTTCTATCTCTTCGAGAGTCAACGGAACAAGCTCAGGGTTCTCACCAGAACCTGACTCAGAGAAGAGTTGCCCGCCTTCGTTTGGTTGATGAATTTTCATAAGAACGGGAGCAAAGTTATGTATTTTATACACTATAATAGATATTTATGCAAGTAGAGCTCAACCGCTAAAAATGCCGGTATGGACCTCGTAAACGAGGTTTAGCCCATACCGGCGGATACGTTGCCGATATCACTGTCGGCAACGCTGAGCTGAAAGTTGAGCATCTTCGGAACTCTGAAGCTCCGACCGAAGGATCTTCACCTCTTTTGGTGCGTCTATTGCTAGACTCACCTTTGAGGCTGTCACTTTCAGCACTGTGATGGTGATTTTATCACCAATCATAATGGTCTCGTCTTTCTTCCTGGAAAGAACAAGCATGGCTCTACTCCTTGTTATGAGCCAACCGCTACACACCCTAGACTCCATGTCTCAGGTTCGGCGGATAGCCGACACTATACACAAAAGTATGCATAACACAATACTTATTTATATTATTGTCAAATCTAGTTTGCCAGTCTCTGATTTTCAATTATATGCTTCCATTCTGCTTTGCAGCCACTTGTAAGTATTTTCATGATTGCTAACTCTACTGCCTCTGTTCCTCCTGTTGCAAGAGGGTCATCTGCATCGAAGGTTGCAAGAATCTTTACAACATTAGGATCACTCGCTATTGCTTCGGTTAATTGTTCACCACCATCATCTGTCTGAGGATTACGCATTTCTGGAATTGTGTTTGCAACCATGAACGAACAGTACTCTTTGATAATGGCTTTGCAATAAGAAAATATGGTGATGTGGAACAAAGTTTAGAGTGGGCATGTCGATGAGAAGAAACTGGTATATGCGCAGTTGTATGCTTTGTAGCATTTCTGTGATCGAGGCACTGTTTTTGTGCATCTTCTTTTGATACCGTATGAGACATGAATACATCAACCGCTTTACAGCGCATCACAGGAAAAGGTTTTATCGCAGCCCTCGACCAAAGTGGAGGGAGTAGCCCCAAAGCACTTGCCGCCTATGGCGTCGATGCAAGTGTGTGGGGAGAAGACCAGGGAAAAATGTTTGAACAGATTCACGAAATGCGCACACGTATTATTATCAATCCTAAATTTGATGAACGTATATCCGGAGCGATTCTTTTTGAGCGCACAATGAATAGCGAAATTGAAGGAGTGCCGACAGCAACATATCTCTCTAACAAAAACATTGTTCCATTCCTTAAAGTAGATGAAGGACTCGCTGATGAAAGTAATGGAGTACAACTGATGAAACCTCTAGGCGGACTCACTGAACGTCTCAAGAGTGCCAACGAACACGGTATCTTTGGTACAAAGATGCGCTCTGTTATTCAAAGCGCAAACCCTGAAGGCATCGCCGCTATTGTCACTCAACAGTTTGAAGTTGGTAATATGATAATTGACGCAGGTCTCATGCCTATTTTAGAACCGGAGGTGAACATCAAGTCAGCAGACAAGGCTGCGTGTGAAGCACTACTACATGATGCACTTCTTCAAGCACTCGATGCGCTACCAGAAGATAGACAAGTGATGCTCAAGCTTACCCTTCCTGAAGCCCCTAACCTTTATAGTGATGTAATAGCACATCCACGTGTGCTACGCGTGGTAGCCCTCTCTGGTGGATACAGCAGAGACGATGCCAACAGCAAGCTTTCTAGCAACGCCGGGATGACTGCCAGCTTCTCGCGCGCGCTTGTGCAGGACTTACGCATAGACCAAAGCGAAGAAGAATTCACCCAAGCGCTTGACGGTGCAATTGAAAGTATCTACCAAGCTTCTATTTCGAAGGCTGTGAATGTGTAGAGATGAAAAGTAACAAGAAGAACTACACCTTCCTATTCACAAACACTTGCTGCCCAACCGCAAACACGGTAGACGCTGCCCAGTAGAGTGATACTGCTGCTGGGAATTGGATGGCGAAGAATCCAATCATCAATGGAAGTCCATACATCATCATCTTCTGTTGCATCTCCTGCTGACTAGCTTTTTGATCCTTCTTCTTCCCTTGATCTCCCTGCTTCTTTTTATTGTGCGCAAACGACAGTTTCATTTGGAAAAACTGCATCACCACAAGAAGAATTGGCATCACCGTGACGTTTGGAACGGTGAGATCCATACCGAGGAACTGTGTCCCAAAGTCCCATGACAAGTTTTGATACGGGGCATACAGTAGGTGCTCGGAGAGCGCCAACACAGAGCCATCACGGATGGTAAAGAAGAGTCCAATGAGTATCGGGAACTGAATAAGCATCGGCAGACACGCCTGCATAGGATTAACCCCGTGCTCTTTCCAGAGCTTCATGGTTTCCTCCTGCATCTTCTTCGGATCATCTTTGTATTTCGCTTTCATCGCGTCCATCTTTGGCTGCACAGCCTGCATTTTGCGCTGTCCTTCCATCGCATGTTGCGTCGGCATAAAGAGAATAAGTTTGACGATAATGGTTAATATAATGATTGCTATCCCGAGGTTATAGCCAGGAGTAAGCGACGCAACAAATATCAAACCATTCAGGAGTGGCTTGGTGATAAATGTCCGAAAGAGCTGTGTCATGACACCCACTTCGTGAATAGAAAACGGCACGGGTCCTTCGTCGAGTTCTTCGGGAACCGGAAGGTGTACCTCATAGTTTCCGTACGCAGAAAAGAGGGAATACTTCCAAGGACCCAGATCTATTTGCTCAGACTCTCCTGCCTTCACCTCTAATAGAGTAGTACACGGCAACGCTGTCTCCTCTGTAATCAGCGGTGTTCTCGTTTCCCCCTCTACCTTCCACACATCCACTGGTGGCATAGGGCACCGATCTTCGAGGATGAGATCCGTCTCACTTCTATTCTTTACAACAATGATGGGATGATGTTGTCCCTTTACGGTCTTGTCTACCATCTGCACTATCACTCCAGAAATATCTTTTTCTGGTCCATAACGATCTGGGAAAAAATACCGAAACGACATCTGCGTCGTGAGGTACACAAGAAGGAAGATAATTCCAAACTGGAATATAGAACCGGCGCGGCTTTTTGGTGCACTCATAGTTGTGAGAGAAAGGATTCGACATCACGAAGGATATCGTCAAAATCGCAATCCAGACTAGCGCTGCGAGGCGAAAGTAACAACTGTATGGTCGGAAGTTTTTTGTGTTCTTTTAACGTTCTTCGAAAGGCCTCCCGGCATCTGCGACGCATCCGGTTGCGCTTTACGGCGGACTTATGCAGTTTTAACGATGCTGCACTACCTAGATAGATTGCCATCTTCTGCGGGTCGACATTTGGATTTTTTGGGGCTCCGCGAAGCCATTTTATTGTCATGGTACCCCCTTTCCATACATTTCCCTTGCGACGAAGGTAGTCATTTACTTTACGGCCGGAGAGTCTGGAAGGTTTCATAGGTAAAAGAAGTATGACAGAAAATTCCCATAAGAGAGAAAGACTACGCTAAACTTCTGCCATATGGCTACCCTCTCCGACGACGATGTCCGACATATCGCAAAACTCTGCAGACTCAATCTATCTGACAAAGAGGTGCAGAAATTCGCTCCAGAGCTTAATGATATTTTGACGTACATCGAAAAGCTCCAAGAAGTCGATACGAGTTCTGTAGAACCAACACCTCAACCAACAGGGATAGTGAATCGATTCCGAGAGGACGAAATTGTGAGTGATGGACCAACGCCCGAAGAACTTTTGGGTACGAGTCCTCTTCCTATTATTGATCACCAAATTCAAACCCCATCTGCTCATGGGTAAGCCTTGCGCACTGACCATTGCCGAGGCTCACAGCAAACTGAAGAACAAAGAGATTACTTCGGTGCAATTGGTGCAATCGTGCATCGATCGCATTGAATCTATTGATGACGCACTGAATGCTGTCATCTACAGAAATTTTAAGCGAGCCCTAGAGCAAGCCAAAAAGATTGATGCCGAGGGGAAGTTCGATCATCCACTTACGGGTATCCCTTTCTTGGCCAAAGACAACTTCTGTGAGAAGGGCATACCCTCAACAGGCTGTAGCAATGTGCTGCGAGACAAAGAATACGTTCCTCCATTCGAGTCTACTTCCACACAAAGACTCAAAGATGCAGGCGCCATCAGTTTAGGAAAAACGAACACGGATGAATTTACCATGGGAGCAAGCACCGAGACTTCTTGCTATGGCGTTACACGAAACCCGTGGGATACCACGCGTGTTGCCGGAGGATCTTCTGGTGGAAGTGCAGCTGGTGTCGGATCGGATGAATGCATCTTCGCTGTCGGGTCTGACACCGGAGGTTCCATTCGTCAGCCTGCAGGTTTTTGTGGTTGTGTGGGATTTCGCGCTACCTACGGACGCACCAGTCGCTTTGGTGTCATGAGTATGGCCAGTAGTCTCGATAGCATTGGTCCTATTTGTAAAACTGTCGAAGACACGGCCATCGTCATGAACACACTCGCCGGACTTGATCCTCTCGATGCAACAACCGGAGATTTGCCCGTACCAGATTATACAAAAGCAATCAGCGGAGATGTGAAAGGTCTTAAAATTGGTATTCCAAAAGAATACTTTATTGATGGCATGGATCCCGAGGTTGAAAGTGCGGTCCGCAGCGCCGCTACACATCTGGAATCGATGGGTGCAGAGATTATTGATATTTCGCTGCCACACACAGACTATGCCGTTGCAACCTATTACGTGATTACGCCGTCAGAGGTGAGTTCTAATATGGCACGCTATGACGGTATTCGATACGGTCACACGGTGCAAAAGGCAGATGACCTCGTCGATTACTACCACCAAGTGCGCACAGAGGGCTTCGGAGACGAGGTAAAGCGCCGCATCATGATTGGAACGTATGCACTGTCTGCGGGATATTACGATGCGTACTATCGCCAAGCGCAAAAGGTCCGCACGCTCATCATCAAAGATTTCGAAGAGGCATATAAGAAGGTTGATATTGTCTTAACACCAACATACCCCACACCAGCCTTTACTGTAGGAGCATTAGATGGAGATCCTATCGCGATGTATCTACAGGATATCTTCTTAGTAGCACAGGGGCTTTCTGGAATGCCAGGTATCACCGTTCCCTGTGGATTCTGCAAAAATAATCTGCCGATAGGGCTACATCTCTCTGGCCCACACTGGAGTGAAGAATTGCTGCTAAAAGTAGCCCATATCTACGAAAAATCAACAGAATGGGCAGAAAAGAGGCCTAATTTGTAATATAGCTAAAAATAAATACATGGAGAGTAACGAGACTCTTACGCTACCTGCAGCTGATCTTTTTTGATATTTCCGTAGAAATAAAGATCACCATTCCTTCTGAGAGGTATCATGGTAGAATCCAAACCAATATTCCCCCTTTTCCTTTATGAACATGATTCAAGACTGCATGAAGAAATGGTACAAAAATGAATACACCTTCGGTGCAGAAGTTCTCCGAATCGCATTCGGTATTATGTTTCTTCTTGTTGGTATCAAAAAGTTCCGTATGGGCTTTACCGGTTTTGCCGATGCTCTCGTAGCGGGAGACGGCCAATTGGCACAAGAAGTACCGAACATCGCTCTGTATGTCTACGGACTCGCTCTGCCTGTTCTCGAATTTGGTGCCGGTCTTGCACTGCTGCTTAAGAAATACGTCAAAGAAGCGTACTTCACTATCGCCATTTTGTATCTGACGTTTATCTTCGGAATGCAATATGACGGTAACACCGCTAAGGTTGGTACCGAGTATCTCCCTGGTCTTCTTACACTATCGGTTGCAGTTTTCTTTACAGCAAAAGCTGGTAAGGGTAAAAAGTAGTACCCATGAAACTATCTCAATACACCCTCGAAGCAACTGTATTTATTGTTGGCGCTGTCATCATGATCTTTGAACTCGTTGGGTCCAGAGTACTGGGCCCATATTTTGGGACATCTATTTTTGTGTGGACCAGCCTGATTGGCATCATTCTCGGAAGTTTGAGTTTGGGATACTACTACGGTGGAAAAGTCGCAGACAAAAACCCCAGCTTCAAAAGCTTATCGCTCATCATTTTTCAATCTGGCGTGTTTATTGGTCTGATGATTATGTTTAAAGATTTCTTACTCGCATTCTTGCTCAGTTTTGTGCCAGGAGTACGTCTGGCCTCCGTGATAGCATCTGTGGTCTTATTTTTTCCTGCCAGTTTTTCGCTCGGGATGGTGTCCCCGTATGCAGCAAAACTCAAACTTACACACCTCAGTAATGCCGGTGCAACCATCGGAAATCTGTATGCCATTTCTACAACAGGAAGCATTGTGGGGACATTTCTCTGTGGCTTTTATCTCATCCCACATTTCGGAACGAATACCCTTCTGATGACGCTTGCTATAGCGCTGATCCTCGTTTCTCTTTTACTCTGGCGAAAGCCAATTAAATCAATAGAAGTCTGTACCATAGTTCTCTGCATCATTGGATGGAACGTCGTAAGTGGTTTCAATCTGATGCCTCGTGCAAGTAACTTTATTGATATCGATACCGCCTACAATCGTATTTGGATCTATGACATGCCCCATTACGATTCTGACAAGACCGTTCGCATCATGGGAATCAATAATGAGAACCACTCGTCGATGTTTTTAGAGAGTGATGAACTATCCAATGAATACTCAAAGTACTACCACCTAGTGCGACACTTTAACCCTAGTTTTCAGACAGCTCTGCTCCTGGGTGGTGCAGGCTATTCTTATCCCAAAGATTATCTGCTGCAATACCCCGAAGCGACAATGGATGTTGTAGAGATAGATCCAAAAGTCACCGAGCTTGCGAAGCAGTACTTTCGACTGAAAGAAGATCCTCGACTTGTGATATACCATCAAGATGCACGCGTGTTTCTGAATGCGTTAGAGAAGAAGTATGACGTGATCTACGGAGATGCGTTTGGCTCCCGCTATTCCATTCCTTATCAATTAACGACAGTGGAAGCCGTACAGAAAATGTACGATGCCCTGAATGATGATGGCATTGTTATTCAGAATATTATCTCTGCAATAGAGGGAGACGGCGGGCAGTTTCTTAGAGCAGAATATGCAACATTCGCTAGCATCTTTCCTCAACTCTATCTGTTTCCGACACGGGACCCAAGTAATGGCGAACTAGCCCAAAACATTGTGATGGTGGCTCTCAAGTCTGATACGAAACCATCCATGCGCAGTACAGATAGGCAGCTGAATGCTTACCTTCAGAATGTATGGAAAAAAGACATCACCTTGGATATGCCACTACTCACCGACGACTTCGCTCCAGTGGATTACTATGTAAGTCAGGCGTTGTAGGCTGAGTTGACTGGACTCTTCAGTTACATCCTCTATAAAAACTCCTCGAGGCGGAAGCTTGCTTTCGCTGGAGCGGCTCTGCTTTAAGGGAAGGAGAGCCCGTGAGAGGAAACCGTAGGTTTTCTTTCGCGAATTATCTGGCGGGCCAGGGTGGTTGTTTTCTGAACTAAGGGAGGTATATCAAGTGCTAAAGAAAAGCGAGTGGCTGGATGGTATTACAACTTAGTATGCTGGCTCGGGCCTGCTATTCCTGTAGGCGTCCATAATACACCTATCGTTGTCAGGATATTTATTGCAATCAATAGGATTTTTCTCGTATTCAAGTTCTTGCAAGTACTTTTCTGGATCACTTATGTATCTATAGCCTTGACCAATCTTTGCTACTGCAAGGAGACCTAGTAACACTAGAATTATCACTAAAATTGACTTCAGCGCCCCCAGTAAGCTCGATTGAGGTGATCTGGATTTAGACCATGTGAAGATTGCAGAAATCAAGTGTAGAACGAATCCTATCACAAATCCAAGGAATCCTAGACCACCTATAGCAAAAGCAGAGTCGTCTAATGCCATTAAAGGGAAACTTACTACCATTACGATAATAGACACAATGCAAATCTTCTTCCCTATGGTTGCTTTCTTGAATTCGTTCTGCATACACTCTTATGGTATCACGAACTTTTTATCAATACCCCCTTCTCAAACAGTACTTGGAATACTGCATTTATCGATTTACCTCACATTACCAGGTAAAAACATCGCAATTTCCTAGTTTATTCATATTTTCCATTAGGTTCCCAGCGTACAAGTAGACGATTTCTTTATGAGCACCACGATCAATAAGATCTAGCAAACCTTGTTTGTGTCCCATCCATAACTGCAAAGCATCATCACAGTCACCATCTGCAACAATTTCATTCCTAATTTGCTGATTAGCAATACTGATTGTATCGCTTGAAATTCTTTGCTCACTTCTGCAAGAAGGCTTGCGGGACATCAGATCCTAAGCAAACGTTCTTGGTGGGCCGGGAGCGTCTGAACGCAAACTCTTTGTGGAAGGAATTGGTGCATTGGGATAATGTGATAAGTCACTTCAAATCTCGCTAATTCTTGTGTAAAATCCACTTAATGAAAAGGGTCCTTCTCATCGGAATAATTTTCTTTCTGGTACCAGTGAGCACGAGAGCCTTCTCTGACGTGCCACAATCCCATCGATACTACGATGCAATAATATGGGCGCAGGCAAATGGAGTGATCCGTGGTTATCCGGATTACAGCTTTCGCCCAGATACCACTATAAACAGAGCAGAGTTTTTAAAGATTGTGACGCTGCACAAATACGGAAGTGCCATGGTAGAGATGTGCGGGACACAAGGACGATACACTGATATTCCCTACGGGGCTTGGTACGAAAAATACGCATGCAGAGCCACTAACGCAGGTCTGGTCAGTGGATACCTGGATGGAACATTTCGACCAGCCCAGACTATCAATTTTGCAGAGGCAGCTAAGATAGTGGTGAATGCGTTTATTGGTATCCCTCCTCAGATTCGTCACGATGAAGCATGGCACGTACAGTACATCCAGGCTTTGTCCCGAGTTGGTGCTATTCCTCCTTCACTCAAT
>CAJXJE010000020.1 GCA_913054215.1 uncultured Candidatus Peregrinibacteria bacterium
ATCACCAAAGCTCTGGTAGGCAACGGACTTCATGAGTCCCATCTTAATCATCTGTGCTTCGGAGATCGTTGGTGAACGTTTCCATCCTCCGACATCCCGCTCTTCGCACCCTGCTATTCCTCTGTCTTGTCCTGTCACTCCAATGACAATCTGATCCTGATTACTCAATTGCTGCACAGAATCAGACACCGTATCGGGGTTGTAGTACCCCGCTTCATCAAGAAGCAACAAACGACAACGCGCAGCTATAAACGCTATGTCTTGTCGGATACGATCTGGCGGTCTTGTGAGTGCTGTACCATCGACAAACATAAATTGGTGGTCACCATCTTCGTCTAACCTTGCGGAGTACGTATCTTTGTCAGGAGCAGTCTGCTTGTGTGATGTTTTGATGTGGTATCCAACTCCTTCTTCAAAGGCGAACCCAGAATCTCCCTGTAATGTTGGAGACGCTTCAGTTTCGTGGTCGCTACTGAGTTGTGAAGCTCTTTCTTCCGGTACATTCTCGAAATTCGGAATAAGAACGATGTCTCCATTGGCAAGTTTGGTGAGTGTGGCCACAATAACCCTCCTCGTCTTCACTTTGCCAAATTGCTTTTTCTTATCTCCGTCTAAACACACTGCAAGATATGCTTTAATGCGATCAGCCACAGGCTCCGGCTCATCATCAGGATCCAGTGGTCGGAACAGATCGTAAAAAGGATGATTAGCAGTCGTTGGTCTTGGAAAGAACTTGGTAAAGTCCTCGCCAAACATTGCGGCTAAGTCCTTCCAATGTGCATTCATTTCGCTGCGTTCCGGTCGCACCGAGTTCACAATAGAGTGCTGAGGGCCTCCGACGTTTTGCACAAGGTGTTCACGTTTTCGGGCAATAAAGGCACCCGTAGGAAGTTTGTTCGGAGCGACGTTTTCTCGCAGCATAAGATCGAGCTGTGCTTCACGGAAGGCCTTTGCAATCAGTCCATTTATCAAGCTCTTTCCGCTTCCGTAGGGTGAACGAATAAGGAGTTTCGCTTCTTCTCGCGTACCAGTACAGATATTCAGTGCAGCCCAAGCAAACAGTGCTTTTTGATGTTCCCACATCTCTTTTTCGTTTG
Organism: uncultured Candidatus Peregrinibacteria bacterium; assembly: GCA_913054215.1. Taxonomy (GTDB): domain Bacteria; phylum Patescibacteriota; class Gracilibacteria; order Peribacterales; family Peribacteraceae; genus UBA2170. The sequence continues at coordinate 1,098 of CAJXJE010000020.1, forward strand.
CTACAAATCCGCTTTGTTCCAATTCATCCCATACCATGAACATCCTCCTCGTAAACAGCTGCGTAAACTCATCAGAGCCATCGTAGGTTTCTTCAACCCATGCAGCAAACTCCGTTTCAGGACGATCGATGCTTATGATCTCGTAGTTCTCCGATTCATAGCTCCAGGCCTCATCGTCAGTGTCAGGGAACACTTCAGCAATCTGCGCACGCATAGAGGTAAAGATGCGTTCTGCCTTGGTAGGCTTAGCAGCGCCTGCTTCCATATTTGCTGCTTTCGCAGGCGCTTCTAGTTTGCGCTCTGCTGCCGGTTCTACTGCTGCTAATGCTGACATATGGATAAGTACCCTAAGGGTTTTCGGCTAATTTGACAAGAATCTTATACAATTTCGCAATACATGCATTGTGCAGATTTTCATTGCTCAAAAGCCCAAATTCGCTACAATTTGCCTCGTGCCTGCCCAGGTGGCGGAATTGGTAGACGCGCACGCTTGAGGGGCGTGTAGGAGCAATCCTGTGGAAGTTCGAGTCTTCTCCTGGGCACCAGACAAATAATAATTACATGTTCTAATACTATAGAGGCACTTCTCTCTGTAAGGGTGTAGTGCGTAAGTAGGAGTCAATTAGTAAGTAACAGGAACAAAAGTTCTGCAACACCTGTAGTTACCGCACACTTTTATCAAGCTGACTCAGGTATTATTGACATTTGTCGTATGAGTGGTAACGGTATACACTCACTCACAGTATATGGTTGATATAAAACAGAAAAGAGTCACGATACTCAGTAAACAGATCGAGGCACTGTTCAAAGAAAGGCAGCTGATTATAGTCTCTAATCGGGAGCCCTATGAACACACGCATAGCGATAAGAGAATTACTGTACGTAAACCTGCTGGTGGTTTAATTTCCGCATTGGATCCTGTTATGCAGACAGTTGGTGGAACATGGATCGCCTGGGGTAGTGGTGATGCAGACAGAGACACAGTGGATGAACATGATCGTGTCGCTGTGCCGCCGCAGAAGCCAGCATATAGTTTGAGAAGAGTGTGGATGTCGGCAGACGAAATAGCGGGTTTCTATGAAGGGCACGTGAACCAAACACTTTGGCCGCTCTTCCACTCTCAAATGGAAAAGGTGCGGTTCTCTCGTAAAGAATGGGATACCTATCAGCAAATCAATCGTCGCTTCGCTGAATGCGTCGTCGACGAGGTGACGAACCGTAACGATATCGTTTGGTTTCAGGATTACCACTTCGCCACGGCCCCGGCCATGACACGCGATCGATTGCCTGATGCGCTGATTGCACAGTTCTGGCACATTCCGTGGCCACCCTGGGAAGTTTTTCGTATTCACCCTCAACGAAGGGCACTCTTGGAGGGCCTGTTGAGCTGTGATTTTATTGGCATGCACTTGGCTCTGTTCTGCGAGAACTTTCTGGAATGCGTTCATAGGGAATTCGGATACTCTGTAGATATGGAGCAATTGCAGGTGGTCGCTGGTAATCGCACTGTGCATTTGGCAGCTGTTCCTATCAGTGTAGATGCAAATTGGTTTGCAACGATCGCAAGTTCCAAACGTGCTGAGCACGCTATGCAACTATTTCGCGACCAACACCAACTCAAAGATATGAAGATAGGAATTGGGGTGGAACGCACCGACTATACCAAGGGTATTCTGGAGCGCTTGGGTGCACTGGAAGAATTCTTTGAGCTGAATCCGGAATGGCAGAAGCGGTTTACGTTTGTGCAAGTATGCTCTCCATCTCGCAATACTATCCCTGTATACAAGCACTTCTGGCAGCAGGTGCATTCGGAGATTAATCGAATCAACCGTCGTTTTCAGAAAGAAAACTGGAAGCCAATTCTGCTTATCGAAAAGGCGCAATCCCATGCTCAACTGGCAGCGTTGTATCGCTTGGCAGACATAGCAATTGTGAGTTCCTTGCAGGATGGAATGAATCTGGTGGCAAAGGAGTTCATTGCATCACAGGTGGATGAGCAAGGTGTACTCATTCTTAGTGAGTTTGCTGGTGCTTCAGAAGAAATGCCGCAGGCACACATCATCAATCCGTACGATATCGAAGGCTTCGTACTTGCAATTGAACAGGCACTCAACACAGAGACGGCAGAACGGAAGCGGGTGATGCGACAACTGCGACATCATCTCTTCCAACACACGATTTTTGACTGGATGGCAAATATATTTTCGCACTTGCAGAATCTTGTTGAGCCTCAGAAAACCCACTTTGAACTGCGGCCGGCACTCCAGTGCTTACAGGATATTGAGCGAAGATTTGTATTGCGACCGTACATAGAACTTTTTTGCGACTACGATGGTGTGCTCGCTCCCATTTCTCCACGGCCGCAGGATGCGGTGATCGATGACCATATGCGCGAACTACTAGTACGTTTGCGGGATACTGAGCTAGTGCACTTGAACATTATTAGCGGACGTGATATCGGTGATATTAGTCAGTGCGTGGGTGTGGAGCGCCTTACGTACGCTGGGAATCACGGATTGCAAATACAGGGCCCCCGTATCGAACGGTATCACGAGGTGGCCGATGAACTGATGGAACGAATGCAGCAACTTTACGATGAGCTGCGCTTGGCACTACGTGCCGTACCAGGTGTTATCATAGAAAACAAGCAGCTTTCGCTCTCCGTGCACTACCGTCTGTGCGATCCTAAGGAGATTAATGCCGTAATTGATGTGTGCTACAAACTCTTTGAAAAATACAACGCAGACGGCTTGATACACCTGACATCCGTCAAAAAAGCTATGGAATTCCGTTCTACAATGAATTGGGACAAAGGACGTGCCACAAATTGGATTCTTCGTGAACTGCACGGACTGGCGTGGTCAAAGGCGGTGCTCCCTATCTACTTGGGTGACGATGAGACAGATGAAGATGCATTCCGTACTTTGAAAAAAACAGGTATCGGCATACGCGTAGGACGTGACGATGTGGAAACAACTGCATGTTACAAAATGAATGGAGTAGAGGATGTGGGAGTGTTTTTGGATTGGATTCAGCGCCTTTGTACTCGCCATTCGCAATAATAGGAAATCGCGGAACACTGATCTTCTGCTAAAATAAGATCGTGGACTGGAAACCAATTTCTTCCTACGGCTTCATCGGCAATCTGCGTTCCTGTGCCTTGGTAAATCTGGACGGTGCTATTGATTGGTGTTGCCTGCCAAACTTGGATTCCCCTAGTATCTTTGCAGCGATTCTAGATCCAAAAATGGGAGGAACATTTCGCATAGCTCCTGTCGATGATCCCTGGACATCCCAACAAGAATACTTGAAAGATACCAACATTCTCAAAACAGTCTTCAAGACGCCCAGCGGTACGTTGGAACTTACCGACTGGATGCATATGGGAGCGTTCTCGCACGAGGAGACAGAAGAGCACTTACTGCCAATTATTATACGGCACGTGCGGTGCACCGAAGGATCGGTAGCAGTGAAAGTTTTGTTTCAACCCCGCTTGGATTACGCACGAGGCAGGACGGAACTCACTAATACTTCTAAGGGTGTTGTTGGTACCTTATCCAGTGAAAATATTTGCCTGCATGCACAAGCGGAATGGAAGCTTGCACAACAAACCGCGACCACAAGCATGTCTCTTTCCAAAGGTGATGAGTGGTCCTGTCACTGTCACTATGGTGAATGCGGCAAAATACAGTTACCTCCCGTTCGTCAAAGTTTGGAATCTACCCAACAATACTGGCAGCGTTGGGTGCAGGAATGTGAACACGGCGAGTGCCCATACATCGGTCAATGGCATGAGACGACTATTCGCTCATTGCTAGTGTTAAAAATTCTAGCAGGTGGGGATGGTATTGCTGCAGCTGCCACTACGTCGCTTCCCGAAATAATCGGCGGCAGCGACAATTGGGATTACCGCTTCAATTGGATACGTGATACATCGTTTACGATACAGTCCTTTACTCAAATGGGGCATTTGCATGACGCTGGAGAATTCCTCGATTCGATTAGCTCATTGTTGTGTGATAAGGGCTGCCGCCCTGCAGATATTAGAGTGCTTTATCCATTGCATAACCTTCATGTGCTGGAAGAAGAGCTGTCTCATTTGCGCGGGTATCGTGATTCCCGACCGGTTCGCATTGGAAACGGTGCAGAACATCAAAAACAATGGGACATTTATGGTGAAATTTTAGAAACTGTCTATCGATCAGAACACTTGCATCCGGATTTTGGAGATCAATTGAGCAGAGTTCTTGCAGATATTGTGGATTACGTTTGTGATATCTGGCGTGAGCCAGACCATGGTATTTGGGAGCTACGCTCTGAGCCACAGCACTACGTGTATTCCAAAGTTATGTGCTGGGTTGCGTTGGATCGAGGTATAAAACTTGCCAAAGAGCATTCCTGGAATGTGAATATGGATGCCTGGCTCAAAGAGCGTGACTCCCTGCGAGAAATGATCTTAGAGAAAGGGTATAACAAAGAAAAGCGTTGCTTTGTACAGACGTTTGATTCTACGAGCATTGATGCTACCGCATTGCTCTTTCCTATAGTCGAATTCATCGATCCACATCATGAGTATGCTGAAAATACTCTCCAAACAATTCAGACAGAACTCTGTAACGACGATGGTCTGGTATTCCGTAGTGATTACCACTTTACAGAAAAACAAGAAGGCGCATTTCTATTCTGTAGCTTTTGGTTAGTAGACGCTTTATCACTTGCAGGAAAAATACACGAGGCCGAGAAATTGTTTACCAGGCTGCTTGGTTTAGCTAACCATGTAGGACTCTACTCTGAAGAGATCGACCCAGTGACCGGAGATTTTCTGGGAAATTTTCCACAAGCATTTACCCATGTAGGACTAATAAACAGTGCAGTGTATTTAGGTTCGGCAAAACAAAAGAAACACCCAAAGCGGCGAATAATGGGAGAAAAGTATATTTGATGGAAAGCCGTAACCCAGCTGCCGTCGTGCGGGACTTGATGCCGTTGAGGCATCTTTGCTGTATATTGAGAAGTAGCAATGAGCGACAAGAGCACTGTCATTGGCGTTGACCTTGGTGGGACGAAGATCGATCTGGTTCGCTACGATACTAAAACTATGGAAGTGCAAGAATAATTGCATCTTCCCACCCACGCCAATAAATCGTGGAATCATGTGTACGAAGACCTTGTCTCTGCCGAAAATGATGCAAACGCTTTTGCGCTTGCGGAAGCAAAAATCTCTGAGTACTCCACAAAAGGTGTTGTGGTAGGAATCACCATGGGTACGGGAGTTGGTGGTGGCGTGGTGGTGGATGGAAAACTCTTTCGCGGTGCACACGGATTTGCAGCAGAGATCGGACACATGTTGCTGAAACCCGGGGAGCCTCCGTTTGATACAAGTGATAAGCGCGGCGACATAGAACAATTTCTTTCCGGTGCTGCGTTTGGTAAACGATGTGAGGCGGCAAGTCGTCCAGAAGAGTATATGGAAGGAGAAGTTTGTGCGTTCATGCGACCGGAAGTCTGTAAGGAAGTCGCATGGATGTGTGTGAGTCTCAATTCCCTTCTCGACCCATCTCTCATTATTTTTGGAGGGAGTGCAGGGAAAGCATTACGTCCTCACTTAGCTGAAATACAGAAAGAGATGAAACAATGGTCGCTCCCAAATATTCCACTCGCTAATCTTGCTATTGCATCCTTGGATGATGCAGCAACACTATGAATATGAGTAATACCGTCAAAGGTGGATTGATAGCCCTAGTTTTCGTGTTCACATTATTGGTATCGACATATGCAAGTTGATAGCAATAGCTATAGCTACAAGAGTAGCACTGAGCAACGAACGTTTACCGTAGGTAGAAGAAGATCTATTGATGGCAAAATGATATCATATTGATCGAAAAATTGATCTAACCTCCAAATAGACACTATTGCCCAACTTCTCAAACTGCTTATTGAACAAATTATTGGTTCAATCTTTTTGGCTTACTGTAGGGCTTTATAGACTATTATATATAATATGATATTGAAAAAGTATGTAAAATTTGCTATACTTATCACTGTCATCGGTTGATTAGCTTGCTAGTTGATCGGAGGCCAAAAATAAAATCGTCCGCGACTTATATCAACGGCGGTTTTATTTTAATTGTTCGACAAAGCCTTCTGGCGTATTTCCTCTATACGATCCTCATTGATAGACACTCCAGAGAACCCTGCTTTGCGTTTTGCTCTTTTGATAGACACCAAAGCTTCGTTCCATCTCCCCCGCTCCATGCCAAGCTTTGTAAGACTTAGATAGATACGAAAATTATTGGGTTGCACAGCGAGTGCTTCAAGTAGAAGTATCTGTGCTTCGTCGTAAGCTTCTATGGCTGTGTAGAGTTTCGCGAGATACATCCTTCCCTTCACCCCTTCTGGCTGGCTGCGAATAATGGTATTGAGTTCAGACTCCATCGTACGAAAAGACTGCTGACCCATCTCTCTAGGAATCTTCTGATTCTCCAAGTTCTTGGGAGTGATAGTCATAATTTCTTTATCCACTTTCCACTTTCCACTTTCCACTTTCCTGTATACCACTGCCCAATCGTCGAGATAGACAAGACTCCAATCTGGGTCTGCGTCCAAGAGATCTGTATATGGCAACGGGTCCATCTGTGCTTGGAGGCTGTAGTAGATTACTGCATGAGTAAAGTTGTATTGCTGCTCTAGCTCATCCCAGAGTGCAGGGTCCATGCCAGCATTCACCGCGCGCAATACATACTCGTAACCATAGTCGAGATTACGTCCGTCGAGGAATACCTTATGGTCATAAAAGAGTAGTTCCCCTCCGGCGTTGTAATTATTAAACATGTTTCCGGTGATCTGCTCTCGCTTGATGAATGCCGATGCGCTACGCATGGGTGCAAAGACCCCGAACCCGTGAAGATGATAATTGCGGTTGATATCGTAGGCACGAACATAGGTAAAAGATCCAAGGAAGATGAATACGATAATTAACCCAACGGGGAATGCTATGCGACGATGTTGCATTCGAGTGATGATCGCATTCCAACTTTTGCTGTATCGCAACTGATAGATGATGAGAGTGAGGCTCGTGATGATAAAGAGAATCTCGTGACGCTGTGCTGTACGCGAGAGATAGCCTATACCAAGAAACACGAGGAGTGAGAAAACGAGATTGCGCCTGCCATACCACAGAGACACAGCTCCCAGAATCCAGAATACTGCGGTGTGTTTAAGATACCACCCCCATGGGCCCGGTTTCCATTCCTCTATAAGACCTGCAGACTTTTCGGTGAATAGATCATAGAGATACGTGATATTGGCAATGCCACCGGGTGCCACAAAAGGAGCAACCAGCATTGCGCCGAGACAGAACGAAAGCAATGTGAGATTGGATCGACCCTTAAGTAACTGCTGAATATAGAGCGCTCCAAAGAGTGCAATACCAATCAGTGATGCAGCTCCGTGGAGATTACTCCAGAGAATGATGATGACCGGGAGCAGTAGAAGAATGTTTTTGCGCTTTTTCGGATGTGCTTCGGGATACGCGATACACAAGCACAGTACCAAGCTAAAGAGTACAAACGTAAACAGCTGCGGTCGATCGGTGAGTGCAGGCCGAGCACTGGCTACAGCAAGCACTGCAACCGCGCTATTGACCCAGAGATTCTTGCGATGAAGCAGGAGTGGTATGCCAAATGCTAGACCGATCAGTCCGATACGCAGTATCGTAATTCCTGCCCAAGTTCCTAGATCGTAAAAGGTCGAGAGAATGACTTGAGCAAGCCATTCATGCGTTGCAAGATACGCTTCGCCGATGCGGGTATACGCAAAAGGATCCAACGATATCCATCCACTTTCTCGTAGCACTTGTCCTGCTTTGATATGCCACCAAAAATCGGAGTTACCTACTTTAAACGCGCAGAGATAAAGGAAAAGACCTAAACATCCCAACGAAAATAGTAAGCGCACATGCTTCATAGATAGAAGGGTACCACAGGGCAATAGTATTTTGCCCCATAGTAGGTATACAATGGCTGCAGCCTTCCCGAAACTATTATGAAATTTGTAAGATCACTCCTTAGTGCTTTTGTAGCCGCGTCACTCTTTGCCGCCGCTGTCCCTGCAACACTTGCTGATGGGCCAGTAAATAGCCGACTCGAACGTCTACAGCTTCGTAATGCAAAAATACAGAGTCGTGTGAGGCGCAATAGCAAAGCAAATACGAATTTTGGGTTTGGGTCACGGAGAACAGGCCTTAATAATGATATTCGCCAAACACAAAGTCAGCGTCGCAGAACATTGAGCGAATACCGACGAGTTGTTAGGCGGCCTTCCCTCAGAGCACTACACACCGCCGAAGTAAGCCGCAGCAGAAAGGGGCGCATGCGGTCTGCAGATGCCTATAACGAAAAG
>CAJXJE010000021.1 GCA_913054215.1 uncultured Candidatus Peregrinibacteria bacterium
TTCACTTGCCATTTAAGTGTTTATGTGTACAATTGATGAAATATCATGGCAAACGGTTCACCTATACTATCGGCTTCCACAAATCTGAATGACTTTGTGATCGCAACTATCGGTAGCCATAGCGCTTTACAGATACTCAAAGGTGCAAAGGATGAAGGATTCAAGACACTTGCGATCTGCAAGAAAGGAACAGAGCGTGTATACGACAAGCGTGGATACGGTGTTGCCGATGAAATTATCACTGTGGATGCGTTTGAAGATTGGAATGATCAGCTCGAAGAAGAGCTCATTAAGCGCAATGCCATCATTATCCCTCATGGCTCCTTTATAGCCTATATGGGGCATGAGCGCGTGCAATCAATGAAGACGATGTACTACGGTACAAAGGAGATTTTGGAATGGGAGAGTAATCGTACTATGGAGAGGCAATGGATGGAGAAGTCAGGACTAGTATTGCCGAAGATCTATAGTGATCCTGCAGACATCGACAAACCGGTTATTGTAAAGTTCCACGGTGCAGGAGGTGGGTTTGGGTATTTCATTGCAAGAACGCCCGAGCAGTTCTGGGAAGTGAAGAATAAAAAGCACCCAGACAACAACGACTATGCTATTCAGGAATACATTGTTGGTGTTCCTTTGTATGCACACTACTTCCAGTCGCCGATAACAGGGGAGCTGGAGATCATGAGTTTTGATAAGCGATATGAATCCAATGCAGACTCCATCGGTCGCATCAAAGCTGCAGATCAGTTGGCTGCAAACATTCACACCAGCTATACGATTGTCGGAAATATTCCGATTGTTGTCCGTGAGTCACTCCTGCCTAAGTTTCTAGAAATGGGAGAGAATGTCGTAAAGGTGAGCAAGGACATTACCGCTAACGGTAAAGGATTATTCGGTCCTTTCTGCTTGGAATGTATCGTTACCAGAAAGCTGGAGATCTTCTGTTTTGAGATTAGTGCTCGTATTGTTGCTGGTACCAATCCTTTCGTCGAGGGTTCACCCTACACTGCACTGAAGTATGATGTTCCGATGAGTACCGGTCGTAGAATTGCTTTGGATATCAGACAGGCAATAGAGGGAGGGAAGTTGGAGGAGATACTTGGATAAAATTTGAAAAACTGAAAATTTGAAATATTGAAAGTTGCCTCTTTTACTCTTTAGTTTTCAGATTTTCAACTTTTCAACTTTTCAACTTTCTCTATACTCAACATATGGATCTCTCAAAAATTCTATCGGCATACGATCAAAGTAAATTGACTGTCGGTGTGCTTGGAGGACATAGTGCTTTGGATGTGTGTCATGGCGCGAAGCAATTTGGATTTTCAACAGTCTGTATTGCAAAAAAGGGGAGAGAGAAAACGTTCTCTCAGTACTATAAGTCTCGTGGAGATCTCGGTTGTATTGATGAGGTTATTGTGAAGTCTAGTTTCGACGGAGTACTCGATGAAGACGTTCAGAAGAAGCTGAAAGAAATGAATACAATTTTTATTCATAATAGATACTTCTGGGTCTACTTTGATGACTTTTCTAAGGTTGAAAACGACTTTTACGTTCCGATCTTTGGTTCGAGGACACTGCTCAAAATTGAAGAGCGAGATCAACCCTACAATCAGTATCATCTTCTGCAAGATGCGGGCATTCGCACACCAAAAATCTTTGCAAGTGCAGATGCTATCGATCAACTATGTATTGTAAAAGCTGCAGAGGCAACTCGCAGTTATGAGCGTGCATTCTTCCTCGTAAAAAACAAAGAAGAATGGGAGAGCAAAGGTTCCGCACTCGAAGCGGAGGGAAAAGTATCCGCGAATTGGAGAGAGGCAACCATCGAAGAGTTCGTGGTGGGAGCCCCTGTTAACTTTAACTATTTTTATAGTCCCATAACCGGAGAGCTGGAGCTGATGGGAACGGACACACGTCGCCAAACGAATCTTGATGGGTTCCTTCGGATGACGGCAGATCAGCAAGTTGATGCCATAAAAGAGGTGCCACTCAAAATGATCGAAACTGGACACATCGCCTGTACTGTCAAAGAATCCATCCTTGAAAAAGCGTTTGATCTCGGAGAGAAGTTTGTCGCGCAGTGTAAGAAGTTACCATCCGATCTAGACCCATCCGGTAAAGGAATGATTGGACCATTTGCATTGCAAGGTGCAGTGGTTGCAGAAGATGGCAAAGAAGACATCGTTATCTTTGATGTCAGTTTCCGCATCCCAGGATCCCCGGGAGTTCGCTCTACTCCGTACTCCGGATATCTACATGGGGAGAGTATGAGCGTTGGAGAGAGGATCGGTATGGAAATCAAATCTGCGGTCGAACAGGGAAGACTAGAGGAGGTGGTGACTTAAAGTTGCTCTAGCATCCTTTATGTCTTTCGTTTTCACAGAAAAAACAAGTTTCGAGAACTCCTCTGAGTAGACGATCTTGATTGGTGGAGCTGAGGAGAGTCGAACTCCTGACCCCCTGCTTGCAAAGCAGGTGCTCTGACCAACTGAGCTACAGCCCCACGAGGTAATGGTCTACGATGATGATACAGTTCTGGGATGGCCAGAGCACAGTGTTTTTCTATGGCTCGGATCCTCTAGAGGATCCTCGGCCCAACTGAGCTCTGTCCCCACGGGTAATGGTCTACGATGATGTGATTGCCTTGGGTGGTCTGAGCAGGTTTTTTCTATTGCTCGTATGTCTGCGACATACTCGACCCAACTGAGCCTTGTCCCCACAGAGCGGTCAAGACGCGGCTTATAATACTGAAAAAAACGCAGCTGCAAAGAGGATTTCAGTATTTCTTCTACTGAAACGCTCCTCCGAATAGCATGTAGAATGGGAAGAAGAAGATCCTTTCTGTGCCCGTAAGAGAGGCGAGCGCCCAGAAGAAAAAGAATATTCCAACGATGATGACAAGGTTATAGACTCCTCCGACATATTTCATCCACTCAGCATCACCGATAAGATCGCCCATCCTTTCGCGGTACTTGATCATTAATATGCCGATAATCATTGCACAGATTTTGAGGAACCACATAGGACTATAGTACCGCATCTAATTCCTTTTTCACATCTTCTTTGCTTTTGGCACCGACAAAGGTGGCAACAGCTTCTCCTCCCTTAAAGATGATGAACGTAGGAATGCTCATTACGCTGTGCTTTCCTGGAGCTTCGGTGTTTTCATCAACATTCATTTTTACAACTTTTACTTTCCCTTCGTACTCACCAGCGAGCTCATCAATGATTGGAATCATTGCTTTACACGGTCCACACCATGGAGCCCAGAAGTCTACGAGTACAGGAACATCAGATTTTAGTACTTGCGCATCGAAGTCAGTGTCGGTAACAGTGTTGAGCATGATTATAAGGAGAATGGATATAGTGTGATTCTATTGGTTGATATGAGTCGTTGCAAATAACTTCTACTCATTACGTTCTCCAGTCAATATCTCTTTCGTAATCTTCTTCCCTGTTTCTACTGCAGGTTGCCCATACGGGTCTATGCGGTAGAGCTTTCCGAGGAGAACTACTTCGACGAGGAACAGAAAGAAGAGTTGACCAAGGTGATAAGCGTCGAGTCGCTCGAGGCTAATGGTCACGTGTGGTCTTTTTGCCTGCGTTAGTGCTGTGCTGGTTCCTTTGTAACAGGCATCAAGGAGTTCACCGTATTCTTTTCCGGCAATGTAATTAAGTGAATCATCCACTTCATCTGGGACGGTAAACGATTCTTTTTCGATCTCGCGGATAAAGATGTGCCACTGTTTCCTTGGGCCTGCCATCCATTGCTGTAATAGACTGTGTTGGTCCTGTGTGCCAATAGCTGCAAGCGGAATAGGGTTGCTGGTTTCTACTTTTCCCAAGCTCTCTGCAATGAGTTGCTGGTTCCAGCGAGCGACGGATTCCAGCCTTTGAGAATATGGCATTATCACACGGACTTTGCAGTCACGTTTGGTATCCAGCAAGAATTGTGCAGCCGCAAGCATGGCGGCTGGGTTTTCATCGGGGATATTGTTGCTACAGCTCACATCTAAGTCTTTTGCTCCTTGAACAAACTGATCCACGTCGCCACTAAGTAGTGCGAGTGGCAAAAGTCCTACAGGAGTAAATATAGAGTAGCGTCCACCAACTCCAGAAGGGATAGGCACCATGCGAATACCTTTCTCCAGACAGAGGCTACGGAGGTTTCCTTCTTTCGGATCGGTAACTCCCACTGCAAACTCTCCTGCTTGCGCACCGTGTGCTTCCTTAAGACGTTTCCAACAGTGGAAGAACACACTCATAGTTTCGAGTGTTTCTCCAGATTTACTTACTACAACCACAAGAGCATTCTTCCAGTCTATAATGTTGTCGTACATCTTTAGCATGTAGGGGTCGATGGTATCGAGCAGAATAAACTCGGGTGTTTCTGGGGACTCGAACACTTCGCGAATGACTTTTGGCCCGAGGCCAGATCCACCAATACCTATCCAAACGATGGTGGTGATCTTTTTTTCTTTTGCAAACGCGGCGATTTCTTTTACCTTTGCAATGGTGTCTTCGTTACTCGGATCTTCTGCCCACACATGTTCTCCTTTTTTGCGCTCCTTTACGAAGTCATCTATGTACCGACGCAAGCTTGTTAAAATGGAAGAAAATTCCTGTTCGGGAATTCCTCTGTTGGGTGTTATGACTTTACCCATTGCGGCGGAGATGTCTAGTTGAAGCATAGGAGTTTTAGATTACAGGGAGCGAATAGCGGCGGCAACTCGCTGCTCTGTAGAAGTAATATCTTCGGGGAGATTTGCAAGGACTTGCATAATGTTTCCAGTGTCGTAGCCAAGGTTTTTGAGTGTATCAATGGCATCTTGGTCAAATGCATGGTTAGTGATGGCCGATCCTTGATCTGCCCCAAAGATCTCTGGCTGCTTTTCGGCAAGGGATTTTAAGTCGAGTAATAATTTTTCGGCAGTCTTTTTTCCTATGCCTTTTACACTTGTCAGTAGTTTTGGATCCTGAGAACCAATAGCTTGCATCAGCAAACTTTTTGGGACGGTACACAGCTCCAATGCGGTCTTTGGTCCGATGCCCGTCATGCCAATAAATCGCTCAAAAAGGGTACGTCCGGTGGCATCTGCAAAACCAAATAGGTCTAGTCGGTCCTCTCGTACGTAGGTCAAAATATAGAGAGTTGCTTCTTCCCCCTCCGTAAGCTCATCCCATACACTAATGGGTACTGATACTCCGTAACCCACTCCATTGACGTCTATAGTCACTTTCTCGGGATTCTGCCGGTGAATGATACCGCGTAAATGGGAGATCATGGGTTGGAAGTATATCAGATCTAAGGATATTCAAAAATACGCTGTTTTCTGCTACAATGAGGAGAAATGCACTTGCACATTGTTCACCGCCTTCCTGCCGTTGCTGCTGCTGCTCTTATTGCAGTATTACTCTCTGGGATGCAGATTACGGCAAATCTGGTTGCCAGCAACCAGACCGCTGCCCAATTTAATGGAGCGGTAGAGGAGGCTGCCAGTCAGCAATATCACGGTCGAACGGTGTTTCGTGATAGAAGGCTGCAGCAGGCATACAGAGCAAAGGTTGCAAACAGGTTAAAGGCTATAGCAATTGAGCGTCGCAGACTTCGACGTGAGATGCGCAATATCCAAGAGGCGGAGGTGCTTTATGGTAGTGCGGAGGAAGATGCTGTGGAGCTCTCACAGAATTTAGGGAAGCAGAGATTTAGCCAAAGGTTTTCTCTCAACAAAGCGAGTCGACTTCTAAGACGACTCCTGTTTCGTGCGGGTTTGAATACGCGTGATGCGACGAAGCGCAGTGCTGTTTCTGCTGCAGAAAATGTATTGGAATTGCGTAATCAAGATATGCGACTCTTAAAACGATACAACTTCACACAGGCTGGCTATGTCCGTAATGACGAGAGGGTTCGAGCAAGTACCGAGCAATTGCGTGCAGCACGCGAGATGATGCGCTAAACGCAGGAAGTGATTGCGCGGTACTTGCTCGGCATATCTCAAAGTGTCCGAAGATTACCAGCATTATTTCCGATTCCTCAAATGACATCTTCAGATTACTGTCGAAGAAACCCAAAAAGCCTGAACCAGTAGAATTAGCAACGGGGAATTAACGATTCGGACCAATCATGACGACGAATTCACCTTTCTTTGTGATACTCGATGCAGCTTCTTTGAGGGTTGCCACTGTTGAATGCACTACTTCTTCGTGCATCTTGGTGAGTTCTCTTCCTATAACGACGCTTCGATCTGGTTGATCTGCAAGAGCATCAGCAATTTCATTCAATGTCTTTTCGATACGGTGGACAGATTCATACAGCACGATCGTTCGGTCTTCTTTCACGAATGATTGGAACAATGTCTGTCGACCTTTTTTAAGAGGCGGAAACCCGATGTAGACGAATTGATTGATCGGTAGACCGGATACACTCAAGGCTGCGAGGAAAGCCGAAGGGCCGGGGATGGATTCTAATTCCGAGACTCTACTGACCAGCTTGTATCCTGGATCACTTATTCCCGGAGTTCCTGCATCAGAGACCAGCACGAGGTGCTCTCCTTTTTCTAACCGCTCAACAATTCGGTCAATCTTCTTGTTGTCTGTATATCCATGACAGGAGATGAGTTCTTTCTTCTCGATATCCAGAGCTTTCAGGAGGCTCCCAGTCACACGGGTGTCTTCGCAGACGATGGCATCGCAACTTTTGAGGGTCTCTATAGCTCGCAAGGTGATGTCTCCGAGGTTGCCAATGGGAGTGGAAACGATGCTTAACACTTGGAGATCCTATCAAAATACTGCGGTTTTGGCCCTTTCTTCCTCTGGATTTTTTGCTATGATCTCATAGATCCCGCAAGGGTTTACTATGGCTAAAAAAGACGACAACGACGGCGCTCAAGAAGAGATGTCCTTTGAGGAGGAGGGGAATTCTGAGGATACTCAGGAAACAGAGGGGACTGATGAGAATGTCTCTGATTCAGCTATTGTAAAGCCACCACCTCTCGCTGAGGGCGGTGAAACGATTGCTAATATCGGACGTCTTGTTCCTCGGCCTATCGTGGCAGAAATGGAGGAGAGCTATCTCGACTACGCGATGAGTGTGATCGTCGCTCGGGCTCTTCCCGATGCAAGGGACGGACTCAAGCCTGTACATCGTCGTATTCTGTATGTGATGCACGAGCTAGGACTCCGTAGCAGTGCAAAGTTTCGCAAATCTGCTGCTGTAGTCGGAGATGTGATGGGTAAGTATCACCCGCATGGAGACTCTTCCATCTATGACGCACTCGCTCGTATGGCGCAAGACTTCTCGATGCGACACATGCTCATTAATGGTCAGGGTAACTTTGGTTCCATCGATGGAGATAACCCTGCTGCCATGCGATATACCGAGGCAAAGATGCAAAAGATTACGGAGGAGATGTTGCAGGATATTGAAAAGAACACGGTAGAATTTCGTCCAAACTACGATGGTTCCAAAAAGGAGCCTTCCGTACTTCCTGCGAAATTCCCGAACCTTCTCCTTAACGGAACGGTAGGAATAGCTGTGGGAATGGCGACGAATATACCGCCACATAATCTTAGTGAACTCATCGATGCGACAAGTCATCTGATTGAAAATCCAGATGCAACCGTCGAAGATCTCTTGGGGTTTATTCAGGGGCCGGATTTTCCAACTGGTGGAATTGTCTACGATAAAGAAGTGCTCAAGCAGGCATATCTTACGGGGCGTGGAAGTGTAGTTGTGCGTGGTAAAGCAGAGATCGAAGAGGGAAAGAATGGCCGATGGCACATTCGCATAAATGAGATTCCCTACCAAGTGAATAAGTCCAACATGATTGAAAAGATGGCACGTCTCGTTACAGATAAGGTCATTGCTGGTATCTCGGATATCCGTGATGAGTCGGATCGTGAAGGAATTCGTATCATGATTGAGTTAAAGAAGGACTGCTATCCACAAAAAGTCTTGAACCAACTGTTTAAGCACACAGATTTGCAAAGCAGCTTTGGATACAACTGTATTGCTCTTGCTGATGGGTTGCAGCCTAGGCTGCTGAATTTGCAGGAGATGCTCCAGATCTTCATCGATCATCGTCGCGAAGTAGTTACACGTCGTATCACGTACGATCGCGATAGAGCAAAAGAGCGTGCGCACATCTTAGAAGGACTCACAATTGCTCTTGATGATATTGATAAGGTTATCGAAACCATTAAGAAGAGCGCTGATAAGGATATTGCGAAGGAAAACTTGGTCAAGAAGTTCAAGCTTACAAGGATTCAAGCGGAAGCCATTTTGCAGATGCGTTTGCAGACTCTTTCTGGTCTTGAGCGCAAAAAGATAGAAGACGAACTCGCAGAAAAGATCAAGTTTATTGCTGAGTGTGATGCTATTTTAAAAGACAAGAAGAAGATTGATGTCATCGTCAGCAAAGAGACGAAAGAGATTAAAGATAAGTATGCCAACGAAAGGCGTACCACCATCGTCAAGCATGCAGTGGGGCAGTTCTCCGCAAAGGATACGATTCCAAACTCACCAATGATTGTTGCATTAACGGTTGGTGGGTATGTAAAACGTCTTTCTCCTATGCAGTTTAGAGCGCAACAGCGAGGAGGAAAGGGGGTCAAAGGAATGACGACCAAAGATGAAGATGAGATTCAGACACTACTGCACGTGATGAACCATGATGATCTCTTGTTCTTTACGAACACGGGTCGTGTCTTTAAGCTTCCTGCCTATGAGCTTCCACAAGGATCGCGTATAGCAAAGGGGCAGGCGATCGTAAACCTGTTGCAGTTGCAGCCTGGCGAAGTGATCACCGCAATTCTTAAATCCGAACTCGAAAACAAGACACATCTCTTTATGGTTACGGAGAAGGGTACGGTAAAACGCACAGAACTTTCGCAGTTTGAAAACATTCGTCGTAGCGGACTCATCGCTCAAAAAACCATTCCAGGAGATCGCCTAAGGTGGGTGATTGCTACCAGTGGTACCGATGAGATCTTGATTGTGACCAAAAAAGGAAAAGCCATTCGTTTCCCAGAAGGAGATGTTCGTGCCATGGGACGAGCAGCTGCTGGTGTGCGTGGTATCAAACTTGGACCAGGGGATGAAGTCGTGGAGGCAGGAGAGATCACAGATGCTAAAACATCCATGCTACTTGTGGTTATGGAAAATGGTCTTGGAAAGATGACGTCTGTCGAAGAATATAGATTCCAAGGACGTGGTGGTTCTGGAGTAAAGGCCGCACAACTTACGGCAAAGACTGGTGATATTGTCGGAGGATGCATTTTGCAAGAGGGTGAGGACGGAGACCTGATCTGTCTTTCGAAGCAGGGACAAGCGATTCGTATGAAGCAGAGCGCGATTACTTCC
>CAJXJE010000022.1 GCA_913054215.1 uncultured Candidatus Peregrinibacteria bacterium
CTGGATTACCAGAGGGCATTACGCGGTCTCTGCGTAGTGTGTGGAACAGTGATGCTATAGCGGCTACGATTGCCTCTCGTATTGCAGCCGTCTTAGACCGTCCACGTGGCGAGGTAACCATACGAAAAGAGGATGATGAGATTACCTTTGAAGGAGTAGGATTTTTAGGGAAAGAAGTTGATGTAGAGCGTACAGCAGCACTGACTATTGATGCCCTAGAGCGCGGCATTACCGATATTCATCTTTCCGTAGTTGAGAAGCAACCTATCATGCATGTTCTGGACTCCGATTTGCAAGACAGTGGTATCCGGGAAGTGATCGCTATTGGAGAATCTATTTTTGCACGGTCTCCTTCTGCTCGTCGTCATAATATTCGTGCAGGTCTTTCGAAGTTTAACGGACACACCATTGCGCAAGGAGAGACGTTCTCCTTTAACGAAGTGCTTGGTCCCGTAAATGCGCAGACTGGATATGTGAAGGAGTTGGTGATCTTGGGAGATAAGACATTGCCAGATTATGGTGGAGGGCTGTGTCAGGTGAGTACTACTGCGTATCGAGGCATTTGGGAGTATGGCTACCCAATAGCTGACCGAAGGAATCACAGCTTTGCAGTATCCTATTACTCGCCTCAGGGAACAGATGCGACAATCTATCCTCCGTATTCGGATATGAAGTTTGTCAATGATGGTCCCAGTGATATTTTGATACAAACACATGTCGAGGGTGACAGTGCGTTCTTTATTTATTATGGGATGCGCGATAAGCGTGAGGTAGAAATTATCGGCCCGTATGTGTGGGATAAACGTGAGCCCCCGAAAGATCGCACGGAATACACTACAGATCTTCCCCCTGGAGAGACGCGCATTGTTGGAAAGGCAGTACCCGGCATGCAGTCTGCATGGTTTCGTGTCACCAAAGAAGATGGCAAAGAGACCATCGATCCGTTTTATTCCTACTACGAAGCACGGCCGAACTTTACACAGATAGGAGCTTCGATTGTGTCAAAAGAGCCTGTGACGGGACTTGATTCCAAGGATCTTCTTGATAATAGACAAAAGCGTCTTACAAAGCGCAAGCGTTCTTCACGTCGCTCACGACACTACCGGCTCTAAGTGGCCTAGAACTGATTTCTGATAGCAGCTTAGCACAGAGACCAGAAAATACCTTTCGATCATGATCTGAAAGTTCGGGGAGATCTTTCCATGAACCCTGCGCTGCTAGAGTAAGAAATTCTTTCTGCGTATCGGAACACTGTTGAAAATACGCATTGCTTGCCTCAGGTAGCAGGCCGAGAATTTTGAGTAACCGAATCGTAAATGGTAATACACACTGATCATTTCCAGCACTGCACTGTTCTAAGAATGTGTGTGTGGCTTCAAAGAGATCTGCCATGGGTTCTTCGTCATGCAGCGTATTGAGTAGTAGTTCTATGCCCTGTTGAGCATTGAGGAAGGCGGTAATATCTTTGCAATCAAACAGGGATATTTTCTGTACGTCAGAAATCATATATCCTGCTGATCCTTCGCGTACTTGCAGTTTGATGTGTTGAAGGGGCAACAGTGATCCCCCCATTTTACTAGTGAGCTTGCGGACACTCCTGGCTCTGGCTGCGATTTTTCCTCGTTCCTTGGTAAAGAGAATACAAAAACGATCTGCTTCACCAACATCGTGTGTATTAAGGATGATGGCCTCGAGGGTAATAGTTTTTCCCATAGGGAGCACATAAGTGAAGATTACAAGGTTTTCCCTTTCTGCAATACTGTTTCGAGTTTTTGCACAGCTTTTATGCATTCTAGTGCTTTGAGATTTTCTGGGTCGAGTTCCAACGCTCTATCAAAGAGTGATTTTGCTTTGACGATGTTGCGTGTTTGAAGGTACGAGACACCGAGGTCACAGAGTGTCAGTGGATTTTCATTATCAAGATTGAGTGCACGTTCTAAGGTGACGATACCCTGTGCACGTTGGCCAGAGCTAAAGAGTGCCCAACCAAGACAGCGGAGAATTTCTGCGTTATTTGGTCGGATCATGTTCGCTTTTTTCAGGTGCACTATTCCCGACTCCCACTTTTGTTCGATAGAACGTAAAAATCCTAGGATGTAGTGCCCAGTATAACTTTCTTCATCCAAGGCGGTCGCACGTGCTGCTGCCGCTTGTGCGCGGTCAAAGTGTTCGAGGCTGAGTTCGTTATCTGCTACTTCTTCCAATGCAGAAATATTTTCTGGGTCTTCTATTAAAAGCTCCTCCAGAATAATAAGTGCATCGCAGTTTTGTCCCGTGAGCTTTAGTTGCTCAGCTTCTTCCAGCCGCTCTAGCGTTTTGCTAATAGGAGAAGAGTCGTCGTACATCGCTAACAATCATTCTAGTATATCTTTGTGTTTCGCAAAGCATTACAAGAAGAAAATTTGCTTATGGTTTAATTGCCGTACACAAAGAAGTATGCCGCATTAAATATGGCTTTTGCCGATAGGACGATAGCCATACCAAACAAAGCTCCTATCATGAGGTTTTTTCCTTTATTCTTGTTTTCTTCGCTAATAAAACCCGAAATATACATAAGAGAACCTATAAGGAAAGCCGCTGCTGCTACAGCAAAAATCGTTACTTCCAGTGTTCCAATAAGGTTATTGATCACATCTGACCAAGTAATGCCGCCTGCATACAGTCCACTTACACTCATATTCCTAGTATAGACATATAATTGTCAAAATTCACCATTTTTTACGGTATACGGTACACTACTCTCCACCTTCTCTTTTTTCTCTCTGTGATCCCATTCCGACGTCGTAGTTTTCATTCCAGAACTTTGGGCACCAAGCGTGCATCACTGCCTCGTGTTTCTGTAAACTCGTCAGGAGCATTAGAACGTGTGAGAAGAGGAGCGCAGAAACTATGGCAACGTGTTCATCGCAACAAGAGCCGTCGCAAATCTGTGTTCTTCAAAGTGTGTGCTGGCGTCATTGGCGTGGGTATTCTGTACGGCGCAATGATTTGGTTTACCCTTCCAGACATTTCTGATCCTACGAGTTTATTGGCATCACAGAGTACGGTGATCACGGATCGCAATGGTATAGAACTGTATCGACTGTTTAATGAAGAAGATCGTACGTTTATTCCTGGGAGTAGTATTCCACTACACATGAAAAAAGCAGCCATTGCTATAGAGGATGAACGTTTCTATGACCGTGGTTGTTTGGACTTGCGTGCAATTGCTCGTGCAGTCTTCTTTCTTGGCCGTGCTGGTGGAGGTTCTACAATTACGAGACAGCTCGCGCGCAATGCTCTCAACTTGCAGCGAGAAAATCGCTACCAACGAAAGATCAAAGAGCTCATTCTTGGTTGTCAGCTTGAGGGGCAGTTTGAAAAAGAGGAACTGTTGGAGTTGTATCTCAACTGGATTCCGTTCGGTCGCAATGCCTACGGAGTAGAACAAGCTGCCAAGCAGTACTTTAATACGACTGCAGACAAGCTGACCCTTGCGCAGAGTGTGATACTTGCAGCGCTTCCTCAGCGTCCATCGTACTTCAGCCCGTATGGGTTTCATGTACATACAGAAGTAGAGGAGAACGTGCATGAGGGTATTGTGAATGGATCGATTACGAAGGTGTCAGATATCGACTCTGAAGACATCACTATTGGTCTGCTTGGAGCAAATGCTGGAACCGGTTCCGTGTTGCTCTATATAGGAGGGAGAACAGATCAAGTGCTTCGTAACATGCAAAACCAAGACCTCATTATCGAAGCCGAGCGTTTAGTTGCTTTAGAAGAACTCGAAGAAATGGTGTTTGAGCCTTCACGTGAAAACATTCGGGCTCCACACTTTGTCTTGTGGGTGCGAGACCAAGTAGAGGAGATGTTTGAAGGTACATCCGAAGAAGGACTCTTAGAGCAGGGAGGTTTGCGGATAGAAACGTCACTAGATTGGGATTTGCAACAGCGTGCAGAGAGTACTGTTGGACGTCACAGAGAAGATCTTGTTGCTCGGTATGGTGGGGAGAACATGGCACTTGTTGCAGTGGATCTTCAGACGAATGAAATCGTCGCGTACGTTGGTAACATGGATTACAACGACACGGAAAATGGAGGGAAGATCGACATGGCGAGATCTCCACGGCAACCGGGGTCTTCCTTCAAGCCGTTTGTGTATGCCTCTGCATTCCAAAAAGGATATAATCCAGCAACGCCTATCTATGATGTGAAGACAAAGATCGGAGACGATGAGCCACAGAACTTTGACGGTAAATTTTTGGGTCTGATGACTATGCGTAGCGCACTTGGTGCTTCACGTAATGTGCCCGCAGCCAAGACGTATTTCTTAGCAGGTCAAGAAAATCAAATCCTCACACTGGTGGCAGCTCTTGGAGCGCCTACGCCACTCAAACGCAAAGAAGAGTTACAAATTGAACGCGGAGAGTTTGATTATGGTTGGCCTTTAGCGCTTGGAGCAGCCGAAACACCACTACTCGAAATGGTGAATGCGTATGGCGCCATTGCACGTGGTGGTCGAGAAAAGCCTATCATCAGCATCCGAAAAATTACGGATAGAAAAGGAAATCTCTTGTATACAGCAAAGGATAGCGGGGATGGAAAAGAGGTTCTTGATGAACGCATCGCGTATCAAATTACTTCGATACTCAGCGACGAGTCCGTTCGTCCAGAAGAGTATTGGAGAACGCAGCTCACCATTCCAGGATACAAGACTGCAGCAAAGACGGGGACGAGTAACAAGTGCCTAGAGTGGAAAGACGTCCCAGTACTAGACAGTGAAACTGGAGAGCCTATCCCAGGCAAGATGCGCAAAGCTTGTTTGCTTCGCAAGCCCGATAACGCTTGGCTTATTGGCTATACTCCCAATCTCATTGCTGGAGTATGGGTGGGTAATGCCAATTCTGCTTCTATGTTTGATAAAGCGGGAGGTTTAAATACCGCAAGTCCCATCTGGCGAGACTTTATGGCTTCGGCTCATCGAACGTTTGAAAACCCGAAGACGGTATTTGATAAACCCGACGGTCTTATTACCCCACAAATCTCTACGCTTTCTGGTGAGTTTCCAACAGAGTGCACACCGGTTGCGTTTCGTCGTGCGGATATATTCCTTAAAGAGCGAGCACCATCCAAGAAAGATCCTGCCTGTGTAAATCTTACGATCGATAAGGTAACTAAGCTTCTGGCATCGGAGGAATGTCCTATTGATGCACAGGAAGAGGGGAGTTTTATTGTGGCTCATAGTCTGCTTCCAGAGCGTTGGCCTACATGGGAAGATGGTGTGCGTAAATGGGTCTCAGAGCAGATGGAGCTGTGGTATGCAACACCAGATCATTCCGGTGCACTCCTCCCTATGCCCGTAGCCCCTACAGAAGATTGCACGTTAGCGCTAACCCCTGGGCGTCTCGAAAAACCTTCGGTTAATATCGTTATGCCAGCACCCAACGGCACTGCTACGTATCCTAGCTTTAAACCCAAGCTGAAAATTGAATCGAAAGCTAAAGTGCTGTCAGTGATGTATTCCATTGATGGAAGGAAAGTAGTGAAGGTCGATATCGCACCATTTACACAAGTGATTCGTGTGCCACACAGTATATCTGAATCTGGTCAGCACACACTGTCCATCGAGCTTATTGATGAGTATTACAACAAGGCTACTGCCCGTGTGAATTTCTCTTTCAAAGCAGATGAACGTCCTCCACAAGTACGTATCACGATTCCTAAAGGGGATATTCGTTTACCGAGAAGAGGAGAGTTACATGTGGAGGTCGATGCAGCGGATCAAGAAGGCGGGATCAAATATGTACAGTTCTATCTGGATAATACTTTACTGACGACGAAGCCAAAAGAGCCATATGAGATGACGTACAAACTCACCCAAGATCCTGGAGTCTATCAGCTGAAAGTGAAGGCTGTGGATACGTCCGGAAATGTTGCGGAGGATATCAGAACACTTACAGTTGACTAGCAACTTCGTCGGTAATATCTGCATTGGTGTGTACGTCTGACACATCCTCATCTTCTTCGATGGCGGAGATGAGATCCATTAGTTTTTGTGCAGCTTCTAATTCATCAATCGTTACTTCTTGCAGAGGAACATACTTCATTCCCGCTTCTTGAATTTCAAGCCCTGCACTTTTTAAGGTGTCGCGTGCTTTTGCCCAAGATGCCGCATCGGTTGTTACCGTAATCATGCCATCGTCGGATTCGATATCTTCTGCATTGGCATCCATGAGGGAAAGTTCCAAGTCGTCATTGAGTTCTCCATTTGCCATAACTACACCCTTTTGGGTGAACATGAACATCACGGATCCCGACTCTGCCATCTTTCCGCCACGACGTTCGATGATTGCGCGAATGTTAGGCAGTGTGCGGTTTTTGTTATCGGTCAGACACTCAATAATCAGTGCAGTACCTCCTGGTGCGTATGCTTCGTAGGTCACACTCACGGTGAGTTCTCCTTTGAGTTCTCCTGTTCCTTTTTTAATCGAACGATCGATATTGGCATTCGGAACGTTTGCCGCCTTTGCATTATCTACAGCAGCCTTGAGAGCTGCATTCATTGCGAGGTCTCCGCTGCTTCCTTCGCGTGCTGCGATTTCTATCAGTTTTGCGTGCTTCGTAAAGATCTTTCCACGCTTAGCGTCAGCCGCGCCTTTCTTATGCTTGATGGATGACCATTTGCTGTGACCAGACATATGAAGAGGATAACGTATTATGGCTTATTTTCCACTATTTCCGGTATGCCATCATTCCCATAAAGCGTGCGCGCTCTACGGAGTTCTTGAGCATCTTCTGGTGCTTTAGACAGACTCCACTGTAGTAGCGGGCCATGATGTTACCGAAGTAATCAATGAATGGACGCATGGTTGGGTAGTCCTTGTAGTCGATGTAGGCGATCTCCTTCAGGCAGAATTTGCATTTCTTGTGGCGGGGATCTGGGCGGCGTTGCTGATTTCGTGACATGAGTAAGGGGGGAGTGCGTGATTAAATATCTAGGTCGTCGTCTGAAATAAGCCTCTCAAGTTCCTCAGAGATTTTCTTCTTGTCAGCTTTTGGCTTCTTTGCAGGAGCCTCTTCTTCTTTCTTCGCTGCTGCACGCTTCACTTGTCTTTTGGCTTTTTCTGCCACTCTCTGTGCTAGCTTTTCCTCTTTTTCCTTTTTCTTGCGATCCTCTTCTCCTTCACGCTCTTTCAGCCAGGTCTCGTACGTTTCAGAGTACTTAAGGATCCTGTATCCTTTCGGTGGCTTCACAATAATGTGACGTAGGAGGTTTGGTGTAATACGCAGAGCGATGTCGATTTCTTTTAGGGTCGTTGGGTCCATGATGTAGTGGTAGACCACGAAATTTCCCTCGTCGTGTCCCTTGATCTTGTATGCAAGACCGCGCTTTCCCCAGATATCCTTGCTGACTTGCTTTCCACCCTGCTCTTCTATGATCTTTTCGATTTCCTTTAAAAGATCCACCTCTTCCTTTTGGGAGAGGTTTGATGGGTAGAGGACGCAGAATTCGTATGTTCTTAGGTCCTCATCGGTCATAGTTTCATCAATTGTTGGCATGTGATTCGTGGGTAAATCCTGCAGTCAAATGCGGCAGGAGAATCAAATAGTGGCCAAAATTTACGTTTATAAAGGAGGTTGGTCAAGAATAATTCATACATTCTTGTACTAAATCTCGGCTACGATTACACTCAGCAAGCTAAATATCGACAAAAGCCGCCCTAGCTCAGTGGTAGAGCACATCCATGGTAAGGATGGGGTCACGAGTTCAACTCTCGTGGGCGGCTCCATTTACCCATCTATCTCAACTGTTTCGAGCCACATTTGTGGATCCTTTCCTTCGTGCTTGCGGATCGCATTCTTCATCGTATGTAAGCAAAGGAGGGCACACTTGAATCTGCGTGGTCCGATGGGCACTCCAAACAGCTCGTAAATAGTATCCTTACTGAGTTTGAGGATCTCCTCAGTAGTCTTTCCTTCAAACTCCTCAGCGAAGATCGACATTCCCGCCTGCGAGATGGCACAGCCTGTTCCTTCCCATTCGATCTTTGTCACCGATCCATCTTCAATCCACAGATGCACTGTCAGACGGTCTCCACAAGCAGGGTTATCTTCTTCTGCAGATACGGTTGCCCCTTTTCCTTCCCCTGTATTTCGAGGGTCACGGTAGTGGTCAAGGATGTTTTCGGCGTACAAATCCATCAAAGAAGTGGAAAACGGAAAGTGGAAAGTTGAAAATTATTTTTTCAATATTTGGATAGCATCATTGATCTCTTTTACGGCTCTTTGAATATCTTCTTTTGTATTATAGATCCCAATCGAAAGTCTGGTAGTTGCGTTCACTCCCAGTCGTTCATGTAGAGGCTGCGTACAGTGGTGACCTGCACGAAGGCAGACTCCTTTGCGACCGATAATTTCTGTCAGGTCATGCGGGTGTACTCCATCGATGGTGAAGCTTAGACAACCTGCTATTTCGTGATTTGTGATGCGTGATGCGTAATTCGAATCACACAGTATTGATATGTCTTTAATACTTTTCAATGCCTCGTGTGCGTCGAGTAGCAGCTTCTCTTCATGGGTATGAATATCATCCCAACTAAATTGTGTGAGCCAATCGATTGCTGCCTTTAGGCCTATGGCCTGCGCAACGGGTGGAGTACCTGCTTCAAACTTTGCAGGGATTTCTGTAGATGTGAAACCTTCTTTCGTCACGTGCCCAATCATCATTCCTCCCCCTAAAAATGCAGGCATACTTTCGAGAAGTTCGCGCTTTCCATACAGCACTCCAATGCCCGTTGGTCCGTAGAGCTTGTGTCCGGAGAAGGTAAGGAAGTCACAATCGAGTTTCTGTACATCAATCTTCTGATGG
>CAJXJE010000023.1 GCA_913054215.1 uncultured Candidatus Peregrinibacteria bacterium
TTTTTCTCCGTTGATTTACATTCTCGTCCTTTTCGGCTCTTTCTTTGGAATTTGCGTGATACTTGGAACACGTGTGGCCTTTAAAAATCGTAATGTACGAAAGTTTGTACGTGGGATTTCACAGCGTTCGCAAAAAGCAGAAGAGCGTGGACTTACCATGAAAGAAACAAAGATCGAAAAGCCCAAAAAGAATCCGCGCGTCTCTGCGATAGAGATGCAGAAGGTGCGTACGTTTTTACGCGAGGCGGAGAAAACTACTGCACGAAGAAAACATGATGAGACAGAAAAACTTCTTATTCAAGCACTGACTCTTAGCCCAGACTCCGTCGAGGTGCGTGCAGAACTTGCGAAGTTGTATCTGACGATGGAGCGTGATGCCAAGGCAGAAGCGCTCTATAGAGAGTTACTTGTTGATACCAATGAAGTGAGTTTTCATGCCAACCTTGGTCTTGCTTGTTACAAACAGAGGAAGTACGAGGCTGCATGTGTGTCGTATCAGCAAGCTTTGAACCTTGATCCGAAAAGTCCAGAACGTGCTGCATCTCTTGGCCGTTGTTGTATGGCAGCGAAGCGTTATGAAGAAGCTGTAGACTTACTGGAAAAAGCTGCAGAGAGACTCTCGCGTGATACAGAAATCCTTCACATGATTGGGGAATGCTATGAGCATCTTGGGGATGTAAAGGGTGCAGAAGATGCCTACGGTAGGATCCATAGACTGCAACCGTACGATGAAGCAATTAAGCAAAAACTCTCTACACTTGCAGGAGTTTAAGATTCCACTACTTCGAGTTCCACATCACCATTGACGACTGCCTGACATCCAAGTCGTTCGTTTTCTTCGGTTATACCCATATTTTCCTCTTTGTCGTTTCGGTCTCCTAAGTTCTCTCCGCCACTCTTTATCTTACAAAGGCATGTCGTACAAAATCCGTTCCCTCCACAGGCATGCTCTACAGGGATAGCATTATCGAGAGCTATCTGTAATACAGTTTTGCCGGCTTCTGTCTCTACTTCTGTTGCTTTGCCGTTTATGTAAAAGGTGACTTTTGGCACAGTAATAAGTGGAAAAATACGTTACAGTGGCATTCTCCATTCCCCATTCTTTCTTGTCAATTCTCGATCTCAGAGATCTTCATATATCGGTCGATGGTAAAGAAATCGTCAAAGGAATCGATCTAACGATCGAAGAAGGGCAGATTCATGCCATTATGGGGCCTAATGGAAGCGGAAAGTCCACGCTAGTAAATACTCTCATGGGACATCCTGGCTATACAGTAGAGAAAGGATCTGTACAGTTTCTAGGGAAGGATCTTCTTGCGATGGAGCCACATGAGCGAGCTCAAGCAGGACTGTTTCTTGCGTTCCAGTATCCAAAGGAAATAGCCGGAGTTCCATTGCGTAGCTTTCTGTTTGCCGCGTACAAGGCACAAATGAAGGCGAGAAACCCAGAGATGAAGGTGGCATCTCCCATCAAATTTAAAACGCTCCTCGAAGAAAAAATGAAAGCAATCAAGATGGATCCAGAGTTTGCAGAGCGTTTTGTGAATCAGGGATTTTCTGGAGGAGAAAAGAAAAAGGCAGAGGTGTTGCAGATGCATGTGTTGCAGCCGACACTTGCACTGTTAGATGAAACTGATTCAGGACTCGATGTGGATGCACTGAAAATTGTTGCAGAAGGCATAAATGCCATGAGGTCAGAAAAGAAATTTTCCGCACTAGTCGTAACGCACTACGCTCGAATCTTAGACCACATTCATCCAGACCATGTGCACGTTATGGTAGATGGAAAGATTGTGGAGAGCGGAGGCAAAGAATTTGCTCTGCAGCTCGAAGAAGGGGGATATGAGAAGTATGTGAAAGCGTAGGATTTGCCCTTGCATTAGATAAAACATAGGGGGATGCTGATTATCAGATTCCTCATTGCTATGAATGATTTTCCAAGAACATACGATGTACTTATCACTCCTTGTGAGAGGCAGAATGTTGCAGAGACTATTGCAGGAATAACTAGGAGAGTAGGAATGTCATTGAGATATGTAGCAGATAATAACGACGGAACGTATTCTGTTGAATTTACCATTTCCAAACATAGTGATCATCATCCAAATACGAGAGCATTGATAGAGGCGAAATTTGCAGACTATTCAATTACTGAACGAGAACCTGTAGCTGCTGAATCGTAATTCAGCTGAAAAGAAGGTATAATCCCCTCGAACATTTCCCCTCTTTTCTATGGAAGAAAAAGCGATCTACTTAAAACCACCAGTGTGGCTCCCCATTGCTGTCGCACTTATTGCCGGTGGCCTGTATGTCACTGGTAAATACGTGGAGACACGGCATATGGATCAATTTGCAATCTCCGTTGCGGGAAGTGGAAAGGTGAGTGCAGTTCCTGATATTGCAACACTCAACTTCGGTGTTCAAACCGGTCGTCAAAAAACTGCAGCAGAGGCAATGAAGATGCTGACAGAAAAGATGACGGCAATACTAGATGCTTTAGAGGAGACTGGCGTAGAAGAGAAAGATATTCGTACACAGTACCTCAATTTAAACCCTGCGTACGACTGGAGGGATGGCAAGAGAGTTGATAAGGGATTTGAAGCGACTCAGTCTCTTATAGTTAAAGTGCGGGATCTTGATAAAATTTCTGATGTTCTTGATGCTGCCGTACGAGCAGGAGCAAACCAGGCAGGATCTGTTGGGTTTACTATTGATGATCCAGATGTACTGAGAGAGCAGGCACGGGCAGAGGCTATCGTGGATGCCAAGATGAAGGCTATGAAGCTTGCGAAAGACCTAGGAGTTAGCCTTGGTTCTATGCAGGGTTTTTGGGAGAACCAGGGGGGATACGGTGGAGGCCCGATAATGATGCGTGCTGAAGCTATGGACACCAAAGCTGGAGGCTTTGGTGGCCCTATGGCTCCTCCTATTCCTGCAGGAGAGCAGGAAGTGGTTGTGAACGTGAACATCACGTATAGGATCCGGAAATAACTTTTTACGTTGTAGCCGCAGATATGGAATTGCTGAGCTGTGTACGTAGTCCATCTATTTCCTTTTGAATTCCTGGCAAGATGTCTTCTCCCTTCCGAAGAAGTTCATATAATTTTATTGTCAGAGCTCTGCATGTTTCGATTATTGGATGCCTACTTACTCTCTCGGGAGTAGTTTTTATGGGTACGCGCTTTTCCATGATAACCATCATCTGCGCATATCCATCCTCTGCAAGATCTGTAAAGAATTTGCTGGTTTCTTGCAACTGTGATTGCAGAGTAACAAGCCGGATTTCCATTGTTTCCATAATGGGTGTTGCGTGCTCATTCCAATGGGCTTCTCTCGCATTTTTTCCTGCTTTTGCTTTTGCTCTTGAGCGCGGTGTTACTTTTTTCTTCATTTTTTTCAGTGTTTTTCTTCGCATTCTTGCAACAGCAACGTCGATTTTTGTAAGTTGGTCTATAGAATTTTGAAAATTGAGCAGACTTGCTTCCAAAGCCATCGTATGAATATCACGGTTTCCTGTACTACTTAATTTTGTAATAAGCATTTCTTGTGCTCTTCGGCTCATATTTGGGTGATAGACGAGCACCCATGCTCGAGTCTCTTTCTTGGTCATGTTCTCTGGTGGCTCATTTAGAGAATCGAAGTTAAAGTTCATAAGATTGAAAGGCGGGCTGATGCCCGCCTAGTGTACGCTATATTTCACATCTCTTTTTATTACTAACGCTAATCAAAAAAGACCTCGAGAGGTCTTTTTTGATTAATGTGAGTAGAACTACTAAGCTTTGTCGCTTCCTTCTGTAGGAGTATCAGAAGGAGTATCAGAAGGAGTATCAGAAGGAGTATTTTCTGATGATTTCTCTTCTCCTTCGTCACAGCTGCTGCAGCCCTCATTGAATAGTACGTTGTACATAGACATAAGATAAAGGTGGGAAAAAATACATCTCTATTTTTAGAGGGTGTAGCCTAGAAAAGCAAGAAAGAATAGTATACTTTGGCTTATGAATGCGCTTTCATACATATGATATGTTATTTGAATGTATAGTATTAAAGGAAAAAGGAGGAGATTTACGTCGTGTTGGTGGAGTGATTGATCTGGATGTGGAGTCTATTGAGCAGCGAGTTGTCCTTGTTTCTACAGATCTCTGTGGAATATTTGTCGTGGAAGAGAGATATCCATTGTCGGTACGAGTTTCACAAATTATTCATGATACGGAAGAGCGTCTGAGTGGTGTAGATGTGTCATTACGACAGTTTGCTGCTTTAGTGTATTTGGAGGGGCGTAGAGATGTACGCGAAGAGCTTTTGGAACTATTTAGAAAGAAAATGACCCCTGGTATGAATTAGAAGCGGTATAATATCTGTAGAATGGCTGATTCTCCTATCTTTGCCGGCCTAAATCGCGATGTCTTTGATACGGCAAATCCTGCCCCATATGCGGAGGGAGCTGCTCGAGGTGTGTCTGAGAAGCTCGTGCGGCAGATTAGTGCAGATAAGAATGAACCGAAGTGGCTTCTGGAACATCGCTTAGAATCCCTCAAAATATTTGAGGAAAAGCCTATGCCGACGTGGGGAGCAGATCTCTCTTCTCTGGATCTTGATGACATTATCTACTATGCCAGTGCCGGTGCGAAGGAGACGGATAACTGGGATGAGGTGCCAGAAGATATTCGTCGCGTGTATGACAAGCTTGGTATTCCAGAGGCAGAACGCAAAATGCTCGCGGGAGTTGGGGCGCAGTATGAGAGTGATATGGTGTACCACTCCCTCAAGGCGAAGTGGGAAGACTTGGGCGTCATCTTTTTAGATATGGACAAAGCTGTGCACGAGCATCCAAAGATGGTACAGGAGTATTTTATGAAGTGTATCCCCAATACAGACCACAAGTTTGCGGCTTTGCATGGGGCTGTATGGAGTGGTGGAACATTTTTGTATATACCAGAGGGTGTCACGGTAGAGGAGCCTCTACAGGCGTACTTTCGTATGAACGCCAAGAACATGGGGCAGTTTGAACACACACTTATTATTGTAGAACCGGGTGCCGATGTGCATTACATCGAAGGGTGCAGTGCGCCGAAATATGGTTCGCAAGCGTTGCATGCAGGGTGCGTAGAAATATATGTCAAAGAAGGGGCAACGGCACGGTACTCATCTGTAGAAAACTGGAGTCGCGATACCTATAACCTTAATACCAAGCGAGCGATCGTCCAGAAAGATGCAACGATGAAATGGATAGGGGGGAATATGGGGTCGGGAGTAACGATGCTCTACCCCTGTAGCATGTTGGTTGGCGAGGGTGCACGGTGTGACCACATGGCGCTTGCATTTGCGAATAAAGGCCAGTGGCAAGACACGGGCGCAAAGGTAATGCACCTTGCTCCGCATACTTCTTCTAATGTTGTGTCGAAAAGTATCAGTAAAGAAGGGGGAGTGTCGGTGTATCGTGGGCTCTTAAAAATAGCTCCGCATGCTCATGACTGCATTGCGAGCGTGGAGTGTGATGCGTTGCTCCTTGATGAGACATCACGAACAGACACGATCCCAGATATCCAGATTCGCAATAACGATGTGACTGTTGCACATGAAGCCACTGTTGGAAAATTGAGTGAAGAAGATATTTTCTACCTTACTTCTCGTGGCCTTTCTACCGAAGAAGCGAAGGCAATGATCGTCAACGGGTTCATCGAACCGATCGTCAGACTGCTTCCTTTGGAATATGCAGTCGAGATGAATAGACTTATCGAACTCGAGATGGAGGGGAGTGTTGGGTAGTTTAATTTCGTACTTCATTGAATACTGCATACCACACT
Organism: uncultured Candidatus Peregrinibacteria bacterium; assembly: GCA_913054215.1. Lineage (GTDB taxonomy): Bacteria > Patescibacteriota > Gracilibacteria > Peribacterales > Peribacteraceae > UBA2170. The sequence continues at coordinate 5,805 of CAJXJE010000023.1, forward strand.
GTAGTGCTTACCTTTCTTAGTTTACCCAAATATCCTGGTGCATGTGGGTCAATAGCATCGAATTCATTCTGGTATCGATTCGCAAGTCCAATCTCTTTACGTGTAATAAGTTCATAAATTCCTGCTATCACGTTTTGTTTGTATTCATCCGTGGAAGCCAAAGGACTTCCCGTTTCATGATTGCGTACTTCTTGTGGTTGAGTTTGCGCAGGGAGGTCGTCGTTTAAGTTGCCACATGATTGCATTCTAAAGAAAGGTGGATTTCCATCACTGTCTGGCCGATGCATTTCTCCAAAAGTAACCATAACTACAATAGTTTACATATTTTTTTGGCTAATTCAAGCCGTAATATTGTGTGAAAGCTTTCAAATAGGCTATTTTAGATCGATCACGTCGAAAGCTTATCGAATATCTCTGGCATATCTCTGCGAAATCCTCCCATACGTCCATGAAACCACAGAGCCAAATTTCTACAATAAACAGGTACGTTTGTACTGTCTTTCAGTGGTGTGATGTTTAGTTCAAACGTATGCCACGCATGTTCAAATTCTGTGAGATCGTCGAATACTTTATGGTATGCAAATGCATAATCTCTTTGGATTGCATCTGTTCCTCTACCTGCCTCTATTCTTTTCAGTAATTGCAGAAGAAACCAGCGTTGCTTGCACATAAATGTATGCAGTCTTGGATGAATTTGTTCTTCGGAAAACCCCTGTTCCAAGAGTGGATTGACCAAATTTTGAAATGCTTCTCGTGGAGATGGAAACTTATCAACCGGATCATCTGGACTGGGAACTCGACAGTACGGTGGCTCTTGCAAGTGTGTATGATGCAAGGGTTCTGCCGTAAATTTCAGAAGCAGTTGTTGCTCGGTACTTTGTATACCCATAAGCAATACCGTACTCCTTTTGTGGCAAATGCTGTAACTACTTACTGGCTGATTTTCTTCTCTTAACTTCTTTGTCCAATGCATCTAATGTGCCAACAACTGAGCTTGCAAATAGCGTTGCAACATCTTTGCCGCCTTTCAGTTTATTGATTACTTCAAATATGCGGCCCTATAGATATCAATGGACGAGCTTCTGCTGGGATCTGTATATTTTCAATGTCACCTGCATCTGCCCATTTTTCTCTATCACTCTGAGAGCCGACATTCCCGGTGCCTTCCGATGGACGAATTGGATCAACCATTAGTATATTATACATCACACATTCTATTTTGTCGATTTCTGAATATACGCTACAATTTGCTTCTATGTTTGCTATACAGACGCATGATGAACCGGCATTAGGTAGTCTTCTGGACGTCGAGAAAGAGGCGGAAGTATCCGTACTGCATATCAAATCAGGCTCCCAACATAGAGAGCCTATTGCGCACATTGTTGATAAACCTGCTCATCTTCTAATGGTCATCGAAGAGGATGCACAAGTGACGATAGAGATCACGGTGCGCAGCACGTGTGCTATGGAAGTTATCGTAGAAGCTAATGCTTCAGTAACGATTGTCTGTGTGCAGCAGACCTCTGGAGGTATTCGTCAGCGAAGCCAAGTCGCTGAAGGTGCTTCGATCACATTCCAAAATGTCACACTTGCATCAGAAGTAGAACATCATCTGCAGTCACATCTCATCGGAAGGGGAGCGACGAGTAATATTGATTGGATCTTTTACGCAAAGGACAAAGACCATGTATCTCTTACTGCGCACAATGTCTTTGACGGAAAAGAGGGTGGAGGAGAGATCACACTAAAGGGTGTTGCAGAAAATAATGCACATGTGTCATGTGACGGGCTGATAAAGATAGGTACCGGAGGATCTGGAACGGATACGTACCTAACAGAAGATGTACTGATGCTCGATAGCACCGCGAAGGTGGATGCAGTCCCAGGGCTAGAAATACTCACCAACGATGTGAAAGCATCGCATTCAGCGACTGTAAGTAAGGTGACTCCTGAGGATCTGTTTTACTTTGCATCACGCGGAATAGATCAGAAAGAAGCACGGCACATGTATGTGCAGGGATTTTTAGGGGACCTGACACAGCGTATACAAAATACGGATTTACGAGAGAGTGTTTTGGAACAACTTAGTTCCCGGTTCTAATCATCTCCTGCACACCATTACTATCTACAAATAAGATAACCGGTGTGAGTGGGTAATCCTTTTCTGCATCAAACTCTGTTTGTACTTGGTTCGCAAACGCATCAAATAGCGAAAAGTCTTTGTGCCAGAAGATCAGGAAATCACGGGTGGGAATAGCGGCAACATACGCATCGCCCAGTTCCCGTGTAATGGCTTTGCGTACACCATCACTTAATATTCTTGCTGCTGCGTAGCCGTCATCAAGTTCTAGGATGACATACTTTGCTGTTTCATCGGTCTCACTTGCTTGTGCGACTTCTACTTTGATGTTTCTCGAAATTGCATCGAGGTTTTTCCTGGCTTGTTCGTAGAGTATTTCTTCGGAGATACCCCATTCTTCTAACATGACACTGCTGATGAATTGATATTTCGTTTCTTCATCAAGCACCACGCCAACGTCTACTTCGGTAACAAAGGGCCTGAATACCACATCAATTTTTTCTTTATGGGTAGCAGGCATCAGTTGCAGCATCACATCATCTCTTACACTTCGCCATCCTTCGTTTGCTTTACGGGCAGAGACGAATACCAACGCAGAGCTTGCTATCACAAGGATAATGGCTATAAGGACGACGTTGGTGGAGCGCTTTTTAAGCATTGCGTCCTATTGTAGCGATTTCAATCAACTGAATCATGCATTTGGGCAACAAAAAAGCGCCTTCATAGCACCGTAGAAGTAGAAATGATCCCGAGCTTCCGTATCTCAATTCCTTCGAGGAAAGAATCAAAACACGAAAGAGTGTCTCTCGAGCAATCAAAATGCGTGTTGGCTTCAGACACTGTCCAGAGCACGCTACCAAAGATATTTCCCTGGTAAGGAAGTGTTCCATCCGCAGGTTCTCCTACGGATACCTTGTTACG
>CAJXJE010000024.1 GCA_913054215.1 uncultured Candidatus Peregrinibacteria bacterium
CGCCAAAGTACTATCGAAGCGGCGGAGCTACATCTGCTGGCTCTCGAACAAGGTGACGTTTCTAATCGAGAAGATCTTATGCGCAGCACCGAGGTACTGATAGATCTTTTGCGAACAACAACAAACCATCGTGATGGTATGGCATATCTTCTTTCTGCGTGGCTGGCCGCTATACAAGGAGATCGTGGGTCAGTAGATTCGGCTTTAGCTGCAGCAAAAATCTTCCTGCCAACGAGTATCGTATTTCACCGTACCGCATTGCATATCGCTGGTGTACTAGAAGATGGAGTTCTAGAAGAACAGCATCGTATGGGCATTCGCGGATTACTTCCAGATGCGTATTTCGAGGATCCATCAGAAATGCGTCGCATACTCCTCAAGCAGCATCCGTGGTTACATCAGATAGATAACAATAATTAGCGATATGGCGAGACCCATGCTGGCGCGGAAGATATCTCTCATCACCAGCTTTCCGGTAGTCCTATAGGGTTCTTTGCGTTTTGAAATGACGGTGAGTGCTATCTCTCTTTCGGCGAGTAGCCCCAAAAAGACCCATGTTGTACTCATCGGAATATTATTAATGTACTTAAAGATAATGAGAACGAAGGCATAGATAAAGTCGATCGTGGTTGCAGCACGCACATCAATCACATCTGTCTTCTCTGTGATTATTTCTTGGATCCCTCCACCACGCTTATACATTATCAGTCCTATAACCAAGAAAAGATAGGTGACCATTGCAATCATTTCGTAGAACCCAAGGTTTCTTGGCAAGAAAACCGAAACGTTCGCTGTGTCTTGCATCAGCCATGCCCACCACAAAAGACTCGTCGAACAGGCTTGCAGTGTGCGCCACATTTTTTTGTTATAGGTTTTGGGAATGATGTTGCGCTTGGCAAGATAGGCAATGATTCCCCAGACAGAGATGGCCACAACAAATGCTGTGGCATAACCGAGCAATGTTTTCGTCAGCATCTTCTGAATAACAGCACTGCTACTAAAGGCTGCTAGCAAGAGGAAGGTTGTACTCACTGGCATCTTGAGCCTTGTCAGAATCAGCAGAATCATTGGCGCTGCGAGTGTGACAAACGTAAATGTTTCTGGCTGTGCTATGCGGTCGAGCCGACCGAAGGCAATGTCTCCATCGTTTATGCCCCATCCAAAGGTAAACGTGAGTACCATGATGCCACCGATAAACAGCCACAGTGCCCACCACGGGAGACGCTTGTTACTGGAAATAAAAGTACCGAGTGTTTGAATACTGTCGTTAGCAATGGCACTATAACCGGCGACTGCAAATCCAAACCACATCGCAAGTCTTGGGTAGGGGAAGAGCAGATAAGCAAAAAGACAGAGTGCACAAATCAGCCCAATAAACGGAAGATCTTGTTTAGTGGCTGCCTAACGTGATTTCACCCATGCAATCATAAATTTTATTCACTGTACCAGTTTATTTTCTGATCTTCCACCACGCCGTCAGCATCGATGTGCCAATCACCAGGAGAATGATTGCGACGAAGTACGCTAGTAGTTCGGGTGCGGCTAAGATTGCGAGTGCGAAGAAGACACAGAGTAATCCATTAAACAGAAATCCATTTCCGAATGGAGAAGGTCTGCGGTGGCCACCAAATTGGAATAGATGAAGCATGAAGGTATTGTACAATAGTTTCATGTTAACTACATATGTTATTGCCCATATCGAAACGCCTATAGGGTTTTTAGCAATTCAGGGAAACGAGAAGGGGATAGCAAACATCACGTTTCTTGATGACCATCCTGGTGTACTAGAAGTCCATCATCAACTTGCCGAATGTACCGATCAGCTCAAAGAATATTTTGATGGTAAGCGCACCCTCTTCGATTCGCTCGCGCTCCATTTTCCTGCAACCGATTTTCAAAAATCCGTGTGGGATAGTTTGATGGATGTGCCCTTTGGCGAAGTGGTCACCTATGGAGAGCTGGCACTGCTGGCAGGACACAGAGGAGCGGCACGGGCAGTGGGCACAGCCATGAACGTCAATCCACTGCCGATCATCATTCCTTGCCATAGGGTACTTCCTGCAGATAGGTCTTTGGGGGAGTATGCATCAGGTCCACATCGGAAAATGTGGCTCTTGCAGCACGAAACGGTACAATGAACATATATTCTTCCGCCCATCAGGTCCGGCAGTAGATACTCTCAAGCAGCTTCGCAAAAGTTCTGCTCTTAATAGATTTCGCGTACAGACACGCGGAAGAGGAGAGTGTACCAAGCTCATCATCGGTATTGGCCAAGTGCATCCTGTGCTTAGTGGCAAGTTTGAGCGGTTTCAAGCGCGGCGCATCGCCAATGTTCAGGCAGAGATATTTACCGTGTGTCGATTTTTCTCTCGTCAACATCACGTGATGAGCTTTGGACAGGAAGGATATTCAGGACAGGGGCCTGCCAGACTTCCACCAGATACATTGGCACAGCTTAAAACTGCTGCAGGAGATCGTACCGGCGTGAAACGAGTGTTACGTTCAACCGCATCTGCTTGGAGAAAGGCACTGCACAGGGGAGATGCCAAGAAAGCTGCCTCTACCTCCATGACGCTAAACGGTATCGCACTGCTGCAAGCCCTAGATAAAGGAGTGACGATGTTCCCTATAGAACAGAAGGATGTGCACAGTGCTATCGGTCAGTCTATTGATCGGTTGCAACATGAGATTCACCAAATTGAAACTAGCTCGCTATTTCGGTCAGTGCAACAAAAAGGTGGTAAAGGTTTAACCAAAGCAGAGTACGAATCTGCTGCCATGCGCAACAAGCTCATCAAACAATTTAATAAAGTCATCGCCCACCCAGAGCGAGATCGTGCCATTATGCGAGAGGTGATCAAGCATGCGAAGACCGATATCACGGTCTTCATTCTCGGCGCAGGGCACCGCTCAGGGTTTTTAACCCTTGCTGCAAAAACGCTTCCTGAGGGCTACGCATTTGTGTGGCTGACTCCACCTGGTTTATGGTGGTGGAAGGCGATGCTACGGCGAATAGGATGGGTCATCATCGTTGCTGCTGCGTTGATGATGGTTGTTGCACTGCGATCGTAAGCCAACACAGAGTCAACTTTTCCCTTGGTCTAGCGCAAATTGCGGCTTATGACGTTTGATAAAGTTATAGACCTCCTCTGGTGTGAAGAATACGATATACGCAGGAATAAGCACCGCAAACCACCAAATATAGAGGAGAGCATGGACAGAGACATGAAAGACGACAGCAGAAGCCATTCCGAACCAACGAATCTTGTGGATGCGTATCCAGAAGGCAAAGGGGATGAACACCTCAAACATTATGATGACGTTCACGGCAACGTGATACAGTGGAGACCATCCATAGCTCGTGATTTTAAACGCGAGTGGTGTACCCCAGACCCCAAGTAGCGAATACCAGAGCATCTCTCCTCCTTGCCATCCCGGCAGCCAGAGCTTTTGGAAACCCACACCTAAGTAGGTCATGGTTATCTGAAATGCGAGGAGTCGCTGGGGGAAGATGGATACCATCTTGTCCCATTTAAATATGTTGCCAAATTTTTCCCATGCTTCGTAGCTATACACTGCTCCGGCATTGGAGAGCGCCAAAAACAGCAAGCTAAACATATACAGTCTGTCGTAGCTGGTGTGGAAGTGGTGTTGACCTATGTAGTAGAGATACCAAGAGATGAGGCAGGCGATGAGCGCTGACGTGCGCGTATAATATCCAATCGTTAGTGTAAGCAGTGCGATGAGATGTATGCCGAAAACCACCAAGAACACATTTGGTTCGGGGACTTGAAGTATCCACTCAAACTGTTCGGGCATGAATTTCGGAATCTTGGGAAAGACGATTCCTGCAGTGGTATAGATTGCGTTAATATTGGGTAGACGAATAGCCCAGTAAAACAGCAGCCATCCACCAAGTGCGATGCGGACGATACCCATAATGTGCGGATACGTGTCACGTGTCCACCAGTGATCCCAGTCTACTGCGAATTCTTTAAGCCGACGTTGGATGGAGGATAGATTCATTTGGCAAAGTATTCAGCCATAACATTGTTGGTGACTTGGTTTGACGTATAGTTTCCGTAGAAGTCGTACTGCGATTTCGGCCATTTCTCCCACTGCAAACGCACGGAGGTATAGGCCTTTCCATTAGCATTTTCTGCAATAAGTATTCTGCGTGCAATTTCGGTGTAGTAAGGTTTTTTGTCCCGGAAACTCGTTAAACGTATGCGAATGGCATACTCCCCACGACTAAAGGGAAAGTAGGGTTTGTAATCGATCTTCGTCCATTTCCTGCTTGCATCTTGCCCATAGATCATCAGCTCTGCATTGTTCTTGGTATAGTTTTGAAATGGCGCCATCATGGCGTAAAAGTGCGTAACGTATGCCCAGTCCACTTTAGGTATTTGCTTTCTTCCTAGCGTGTAACTCAGTGCGCATATCGTCAAAAATATATACGCGAGAATAAAAGCCTGTCGGAATATTCGAATCAACACAAGCGCAGTATAGCAATTTTTACCAGCAAAGGACTATTATTTACTGAGTGCGTTGCGAATACAAGTGCCCCACTCTTTAGCAGGTACCTTACGGCAACTTTGCGCGTCTCGTTTTTGCGTAGCCCGTGTATCAACTTTCTTATTAGAAAAGAAAGAGCGCACACGATAGGTCTCGCGGATAGCTTTTAACTGACGGAAATTTGCCTTTACCTGAGATTTAAGCCTTGTGCGTTGCTGCTGGTCTAAGCGTTTGAGTTCTACGTCGAGGTCTGCTTTCTTTTGTTGCCTTACTTGAGAACCAATCTGTTTCGATCGTAGTCGTACAGTGCTTCTCCTGCGGCGGACATTTGCTGCACGACTGGCTTCGGATGTTTTGCGTTCGACGCAACGTTTCAGTTTCCCCAAAGTAATCCCTGGCTGTACAACATCCAATGCGCCAATTTCGAGCTCTTCTCTGCAGTCGAGATTGTATTTCATGCGTTTGTCATACGAGTATCGCGATACGCCACCAAAGGATTTCTGTTGGGATTCCAATACCTTTTTCTGAATTTCATCTTGTTGCATCTGATACGTTGATCGTCTGCGCTTGGTACTTCTTTGACTTTTTGATTCAGAGGTCTTGAGACGGATACAACGGCGCAGGTCAGCCTTTGTTCTTCCTGGCTTCACCTCTACTCCTGTTAAGTTCATTTCCTCACGGCACTCTACTTCAAATGCATTCAAACCCTGTGCAAACGCACTACTAGGTATTGCAGCCATAAGTGTGAGGACGAGCATCTTGTACATCAGATGGATTTTACAGGCTCAAACTAAGGTATACAAATCTAAACATGGCTTTCTTAAGCCTTCTAATAAGTGTATAAGATACTCCCAATGCCCGTATTTCTCCTATTGCTCGTCACTGTTCTCTCTGCCTGTACTGCATCCGTAACGCAGCAAGCTGAGCCACTGGACATCGTGCGTGATTTGGTGTTTATGGATGCGCCAGAGGTACATTTAGAGCTTATCGAAAGTGGCAGTGAGTATTTGGGCAAATTTGCTACGGTGAGTGCGTTAAATAGTAATCGTAGTTTTGTATCAGATTTTTATGGTGAAGTACGTATTACGTTATTCCCGAGTAAGAAAGTGGAATGTCGGTGGTGGGCAGAGGGGAGAGTCACAGACCCGATGTTTTACGATGGTGTAAATGGGTTTATCAAGGCGTACTCCACACTCTGCACGGGAAAGTTACAACGCGATGGGACGTTTGAATTCCAAGGTGCCTATGTGTCTGATGGACCAGAGCATACGTCTGATGATGCTGCGGAGGATGAGTCTGACGAAACGTTTACGCTTCGTGGGATAGCATCGCAAGATACCATTCATGGAGCGATAGTTGTAGGAGGGCCACTGCAAAACTCAGTCTCCCTCGAAGATCCATCAAATCTAGTAATTCCAGAGGAGGGGATAGCATTCGAAGCTGTACTGACTGAGCAAATACTAGAGTAGTACTTCGAGCACATATGCGAAGAGCTCCATTGCTTCTTCTATATTTGCGATGAGCTCTAAAACAGCTCGGTGATCATCATCGAGCAGTGGTTCTCGATCTGCGAGATCCACGTAATATTTAAGAGCTTCAATATCGGCAGAAAATATGTCGAGTGCTTCTGCGAGGGTGCGTTGTGCCTCACTGTCCATCTGCGGAAGTGTTTGTATGACGAGGTCTCGTACAACCGCAGCTTCTTCATACGAAAGTAGCAACGCCTCGGCCTCCGATACTTCGGGAGCCTCCTGTACTTCTTTGGCCTCTATCTGAATAGGTTCTTCTGTCGGTTCTTCTTTTGGTGTTGTGCAGGCTGTAAGCAGCACTGCCACGATGCTGACAGAGAAGAGCTGTATTCGCATAACGCGGAGTATAGGTGGAGCTATGAGGGTATTTCAAGGTATACTCAAAGAAAATTTCCCCCACCATTACTATGGAACACTCAGTCTTTCTCGCAAAACTCCTCGGAGTCATCTATCTCTCGGTCGGCATTGGTGTCTGTCTGAATACTGCTCGTTATAAGCGTCTAGCAAAAGACATGATGGCCAGCGATATGATGATGTACTTCGGCGGTGTTATGGCTCTTACAGCTGGAATGTTGATTTTAAACGTGAATAACGTTTGGGAGCAGAGCTACGTTGGCCTCCTTACCCTTCTTGGATGGTCTGCCGTTATTAAAGGTGTCGTTCTCCTCGTCAGTCCAGATTCCCTCAAAGGAATGTCCGATTGGACACTCAAGAATAATCTACAGATGATGAAGGTGATTACCCTTGGTTTGGGTGCTATATTCGCCTACTATGGGTTTTTTGCTTAAAAAGGGCTAGAACAAGAGCTTTATTAGATATTTACTTTTTCTAGTAAATATGTTATAGTATAACAGTAATACAAATTCCCTTTACTGTTATGAAACGTAATACTTCTCAGCAATCCCTAGCTCTCGTTGCTCTCGTAGCAATTGTTGGAGGCTACATCGGAGCTTCCGTAAGCACCGCATTGGTCGTAGGTCCAAATTATAATGCGCCAAGCTCACGTCCTGAGCAGCAGGATGGTAATATCCATCGTGACATAGCAACAATGCTTCGTTTACAGGAGAGGAACCTTGCCATTCTTCGAGTAGAGCAAGAAGAAGCGATGTATGGAGCAGCAGATGAGGAAGATCGTCCGGTATTCGATAGGCGAGATCGTGCACGTGCATACCGCTGGTGTATCTTTAATGATTACGACCACCCACGTCGTTTGCCTTCCTGCGTACAGTCACTTTTGAATGATTTAGAGTTCGACGGAACGTAAGCGTTCGATTACTAGAGTAATAAAAAGGATGGATGACTCGTGAGTCATCCATCTTTTCTTATAGACTGCAATCGTGACTGAAGCTCCTCCCAATCGGCACGATCTCTTTCTTGCACTCTTTCCCAGTGAGCCCACATTTCGTCTCGATCAAATTGAGAAGGCATACTTTACGGAGTCGATGACAGGTTGGGACAGTGTGACAACACTCAGCAAAGACATGCGTGAAGTGCTGGAAAAAGAAATCCCATGGATGAGCTGTACGCCAGTCACCACACTTTCTAGTGCAGCGGGAGATACGCATAAGGTCGTGCTCAGCGGGATCGATGAGGAGATGTTTGAAAGTGTATTGATGATAAACAGGCGCGATCAATGGACGATCTGTGTGTCCTCACAAATTGGCTGTGCGATGGGCTGTACATTTTGTGCCACGGGAATGATGGGTCTGAAGCGTAGTTTAAGTTCGGATGAGATCGCAGATCAGTATCGGTTCTGGAAACAGTTTCTCTCTGAACGTCCCGAACTTCCGCAGCGCATTTCCAACGTGGTGTTTATGGGCATGGGAGAACCACTGGTGAATGTCGAGAACGTCAAAAAGGCGATTCACACTTGGCTGGATCACACAGACTTAGGACCAACAAAGGTCACTGTTTCTACTGTTGGAGTACTCCCGGTACTCGAAGGGATTCTCACAGACCCCGATTGGCCCCCTGTACGTATCGCGATCTCTCTTCATAGCCCAGAAGAGGAGAGCCGTCGCAAGATTGTTCCGACTACTGCCCCCAACTTTCATAAGAGGCTTGCCAAGTGGACACACGACTATCAAGAGATTCATGGCAATCGTCGCCATCATGTGACGTTTGAATACACACTCATCTCTGGCGTCAATGATAACGAAGACGAGGCGAAACTCCTGGTGAAATTTGTAAAAACAACTAGTGCCGTAAAAGTGAATGTCATCCCCTTAAATCTAGTGGAAGGCAAAGACTATACCGCAAGCTCGCGGGAGGGGATCGAGAAATTTAAAGCCGTACTCCTCAATGCAGGGATCGATGTGACGGAACGAAAGACTATGGGCCGAGATATCGCAGCTGCTTGCGGACAACTAGCTCTTACTATTAAGAGTGGAGGGAAGGTGGTGGGATAATGTGGCTCCCAGGGTCGGAATCAGCCGTAAGCTTCTATTCATTCTAGTATAGTAATACTGTATATTGTCGCTGATGCATATACAGTCAATGACACCGGACCATCAACGGGGAGTTATTGCTGGAATTTTAGGTGAAAGGGCAGCTACAGAAGAAGAGTTTATACTGTGGATGAAACTGATCCCTGCTCTTGAGGATGACAATATTTTAGAGTTAGGGGCATTTCTTTCTGATGAGCTAGAGATTCTGTCTCAAGGACCAGAAGGAGATATAGACCACTATCTTTCTCGTTATGTCACATTCCGATCACAACTTGTTGCACTTCTCGAAAAATGGCCAACAG
>CAJXJE010000025.1 GCA_913054215.1 uncultured Candidatus Peregrinibacteria bacterium
GCAGGGCATACGATTTAGAGTAGAGCAGCAAAGTTTCTCGCTCGCCCTACGTGGAAGCCACAATGTCACCAATATCCTTCTTGCTATAGCTGTTGCCAAAAACCTCGGGATAGATCTGGCAACTGCAGCCAACCGCCTTCACTCATTCACGCCGCCACATCACACATTCTCTGTACGCAAAGAACGAGGAATAACTATCTTGGACGATACGCATAATTCGAGTCCTTCGAGTTTTCGAGCCAGTCTTGCTTGGGCAAAGTCTCAACCCATGGAACGAAAAATTCTCATTACCCCAGGTCTCATAGAACTAGGAACAAACGAAGATCGCATTCACCGAGAACTGGGAGTGGCCAGCAACGGGATCGTCGACCGCGTTATTTTCACTGGTAAACATGGCAGGTCAGCATTTGCAGAAGGCTTCCACGGAACTGTTGAGCAGATGAGCAAAGATATCGATACAATATCCGAAGGTGATCTTCTTCTTTGTGTAGGAAGAATCCACGAAAAGCAGATCTTTGCACTTCTTCCATAATGCCTTTCTCCCCTATCCATCACACCTTCGGCCCACATGTGTCTGGAGCATATCTTATACAGAGCCTTAAGCAGCTGTGTCTGTTTTGGAACTGGAAGAGTGGAAAAGAACGAGATTGGTTACGCGAAACGTTAGCCCAGTGGTTCGATGCCGAGTGCTATTTGTTTTCTACAGGGCGTGAAGCACTGCTCGCTCTTTTGCGATCGTTACCCATAGAACAAGGAAGTGAAATACTCATACAAGGATTCACCTGTGTTGCGCTACCCAATGCCATACATGCTGCAGGGTTTACCCCCATTTTTTCCGAAATTAATCCTGAAACGCTGAATATCGACCTCGAAGCGTTAGGAGGAAAAATTACACCACGCACGAAGGTCATTATCGTGCAGCACACCTTTGGCATTGTGGCCGACATGAAAGCGCTGCGAGGAATTGCAGACAAGCATCGGATACTTCTTATCGAAGATTGTGCACACGTACTGCCTGATGCGACAGGCCCAAAGCGTATCGGACAGTATGGCGACTTTCTGATGCTGAGCTTTGGACGGGACAAAGCAGCCTCCGGTATCAGTGGCGGTGCTATCATCACCAAAAATACAGAGGTAGCTGCCATATTACAGCTCGAAGAGCAGCGCGCCGCGGAGCTCTCGTGGTGTTCAATTAAGAGATTACTCTTGTACCCACTGATCTACGCATCAACAAAACCCATCTACGGATTAGGTCTTGGAAAGGGAATACTCTTGATTGCTGCCAAATGCAAAGCACTTGCACCAGTGATAACGAAAAAAGAAAAGGCAGGGTATCAGTCCCCTCTTTTGCATCGAATGCCCTCTGCACTTTGTGCACTGGTGCGATGGGAATTCAAACGATTTCAATTGATTAATGATCATCGTCGGATGCTCTCGAAGAAATATAGTACAGCCGCCGCGGAGCATCACTGGAATATTCCTTCCGGTATTGAAGAGCATCTTCCACTCCAAAAGTTTCCCATCTTCGTCTCTGATGCAGATCTTGTTCGATCGAAACTAAAACGCGTCAACATCTATCTTGATGACGGTTGGACGGGTGCCTCTGTGTGTCCGCGTAATGTAGACCAAGAGGCATCAGGATATATTCCAGGATCTTGCCCGAAGGCTGAGCGACTTGCACATCAGATTCTAGTATTGCCTACACATCCAACGATGACGGAGAAACAAGCCGATAGACTAATCAAGATCCTGTCCGCTACTATGCCTCGCAATGGAGATTCGTGAAGCTACTGATTCGGCCGCCTGGGACAGTTTTCTGTCTACGCAGAAGTACCGTCCTTTTATGCAAAGCTGGACGATGGGCGAAGTGTATCGCGACATCGGAGAAGAGCCAATCCGATTAGAGATGATCGAGAATAATCAGATTGTCGGCATCTGCCAAGCATTGGTGATCAACGCTCGTAGAGGAAAACATCTTGTGGTGCCTTATGGTCCGATCACCGACAACCGACAACCGACAACCCAACTGATCGAGGCACTGAAAAAAGAAGCGGTTAAAAGACAATGCTGCTTCATCCGTCTGAGTCCATTTTGGGAAGCAGGATCCGAATTGATCCCTGGATCGAGTCCTGCCCCTCTGCATCTACTTGCAGAACATATTTGGTACATCAATCTCAAAGAAACGTCAGAAGAAGAAATCCTAAAGAACATGCGCAAAAACACACGAAATTTGATCCGCAGAGCAAGAAAAGATGGTGTAACCATTACGCGATCAAAAGACCCTCTGAAAGACCTGGATACGTTCATCGAGCTGCATGAAGAAACACGAAAACGTCATAGCTTTACTCCGTATACCAACACGTTCTTCAAGGCTCAAGTAGAAAGATTTGCAAAGCGTGGAGAGTGCACAATGTATCAGGCTCACTACCAGGGAGAAGTGATCGCCTCTTCCATTCATATGCATGCATACGGAGAAACGAGCTACCACCATGGGGCAAGTACCCATAAGCACCGAAAAATCCCAGCTTCGTACCTGTTACAATGGACAGCTATACAGGATGCCATTGCACGTGGAGACCATATGTACAGTTTCTGGGGTATCGCTCCTGAAGGAGCTAAAAAACATCCCTTTGCAGGAGTTACACTCTTTAAGCGCGGATTCGGTGGACAGATGCTGGAACTGACGCACTGTATGGACGTTCCGGTAAATTCACGGTACTATCTGACACGCGCCTTTGAAACGTTCCGCAAGTGGCGCCGCGGATTCTAAACTTCCTATGCCAAAAGATGACAAACTCGACGTCATCATTGGACACCTCGCGCGCATCGACAGACGAGACAAGATCCGTATGCGTGCTGGGTTTATCAAAGGAGTGATCGCCATCATCCCCGGCATCGCCTTTTTGTATGGAATGTACTACTTCTACCTGCATGGTGACGAAGTGATGGCAAAGATCGCCAAGGTAGCAGCAGAGCAAGCTATGGAAGCAACAAGGTCTGGAACCGATCAGGTACTGCAGAGATTGCAGAACTTTCAGGTAAAGTAGTTACCAAAAAGGCGACTGTGAGGTCGCCCCTTTGGAGAGTTACGTATTTCCCCGTGGCCGCTATTGCGAAACCATAGAGAGGAGATCTTCGGTAGAAATGGATGCCTTCATCACGAAGCTTGGCATCCGCAATAGTTGTGTACGTTCGAAACTTGCGTCGGGTGCAATGGAAAGACCGAGCAAATAGCCGACTTCACCTGCCTTGCGTGCAATACGATCATTCACGCCGCCCAGAGGATACGCGACAGCAATCACCTTCTTCTTCGTCACTTGTTCCAGTAGCTGCTTACTCTGAGAGAGCTCAAGTTCTACTTGGGCATTCGTGAGTGACCGTAAATCATCTCCGGTGTGTCCTGCTGTCTGTAAGTCATGTCCATTGGCAATTAGCGTCATGAGCTGCTTCAGATCTATACCACCACTCAAAAAACGCCCCTGCAAGAAGAGCGTCGCATCCACACCACTCGCACGCAAGATATCGGAGAGCTCTTTTACATTGTCAGCGGTGATATCCGACACCGCCAAGATCACGGTATTGGGATTTAAGCGAACATCTTTCTCTTCTTGTCGTAGAAGTAGTTGATAGAAGTCACTCATCGTCCAAATGGTGTATCCGCCATTCTTCAAGGTATCAATGTGCTGTGCCATGACACCAAGTACTCCTTCACTCGCAAGTTTGTAGTGCAGAACAGGGAGATTGAAAGCTCCTTGACGCACAAGGAAGTTTGGAAGGAATGGTGTTAAGTACTGCAGCGCAACGTACCCATCTCCTTCATTGAAAGGAATACGAGCCCACACCTCATCCTTCGATAGCGGCCGTATAAAACTTTGCCCTGCAAGCTCACCAATTTTGTCGCTATTAGCATCAGCTTCTTTACGAACATTGAGGAAGCCAAAATCAACAAAGTACATGCCCTCATACTTCTTTTTCTCCTTCGAAAGCTGCGTCTCGGAAACAAGCTTACTAATGTACCGTGAAGCAACATAGCCCTCCGTACCATCAAGCATCACCTTCGCCCATGCAGCATCGATAAACTCTAAGACCTGTATCGATTCACTACGCTCGAGTCTGCCGATCTGGGACGCGGTGACTCGTGGCTCTGAACGTACATTCAAAAAAGCGTTCGTGACGCGAAACATATCCTGCCCCCCTTCTGATGCTGTACGCATAGCGTTAAATTTATTTATAGAACCCACATCAATAATCGGAGGACCACCCTCTCCTTCTTGCTCTGGAGCAATCTCCAGACGAGGAATAAACGCACCACTTCCGTCACCTGCTAACTGTTTTACACGAGCGAGATCTTCTGCAGTAAAGGAGAAATCATCTGCTTGAGGAATCTCTACTTTGTCTTTACCACCGCATCCAGCGAAGAGTATTCCAAACGAAGCGACTAGAAGAAATGCCACAAAGGGGCGAGGGGTAGAGGACCGGCGGGCGGTAGAATAGTAGGCCATGATTACATACGGTCAGGAACAGAAATAGTAAGAAGTTGCGCACCCGTCTTTAAGACGTCTGCTGTTAGTAAAGTCATGTACACACGCAATGTTCTTGTAGGCTCCTCTGCCTTAAGAATAGGAGTGTCGTTGTAAAACGAGTTAAAACTCTGACAGAGTTCGAAGAGGAAGTTCGCAAGGATATGCGGCATATTGTTTGTACGTGCTTCCTTGAGAACATGCTCAAATTTGAGCAAGGTATTTAACAGTCCTCGCTCTTTTTCTGTGAGCGATTCCACTTGTTTTGGGTCGGATACCTCTCCAGCCTTTGTAATAACGGAACGCGCTCTCGCATGGGTGTACTGCAAATACGGAGCGGAGTTTCCCTCGAAGCTCAGCATCTTGTCCCAATCAAACACAATATCTTGCTTTCTATTTTGGCTCACGATGCCATAGGAAACCGCTCCAATGCCCATCATTTTTGCAAGCTCTGCAGGATCATCTGCTTGAATGTGATCACCATGTTCTTTGATCTTCTCTTCTGCTCTCCTGACTGCTTCAGTGAGTACCTCCTCTAGCCTGAGCACGTTTCCCTTACGAGTACTCATGGACTTATCTGCATAACGCATACGCCCAACAAGAACATTGTCAAAGCCAGTAATATCCCATCCAAGCTGTTCACAGGTCGCTGCCAACTGTTCGAAATGCAATTTTTGAGCAATATCCGTCACTATCAATATCTCCTGAGGCTTTAGCTCTTCTAAACGGTAGTGCATTTGTGCAATATCACGAGTGCTGTAGAGAGTTGCTCCATCACCTTTTCGAACGAGATACGGAGGCATGTTGCTTTCTTCTGGAAACTCAACAATCAACGATCCACCTTCTCCTTCCTTAAATACACCAGAAGCAATTCCTTTCTCAAGTATGGGTTCCATTTTATCTTCATAGAACGACTCACTTTTATCAGTATCAAACGACACATGAAGTTGTTCGTAGATACTCGAGAGTGCAGACTTGGTTACCGTGATGATGTCTTGCCAAAATGCTCGAAGCTCTGGATCACCATCTTCCAATTTTTTAAATACAGCTCTCGCCTGGTCCTCAAGAGTGTCATCATTCTCGACCTCGTTATGAAACTTCACGTACAAGTCGAGTAATTCATCAACAGTGTACTGCGATGCGATCCGACCATCTCCCCATTTTGAAACTGCTATAGAGAGTTTGCCAAATTGCGTTCCCCAGTCTCCCATGTAGTTCCATTTGATTACCTCATATCCCAGATGCTCATAGATATTGGCAATACTTTGACCAAACAGTGTGGTCAGTAAGTGATGAGCACCAAGAGGCTTTGCAATATTCGGTTGTGAATATTCAACGATCACTGGAGCACCACTCTTTACCTTTGCCATGCAAGCTTGCCTGGTAGACCCCAAAGCTGCAACGAGGGCAGCTGGGGTCAACCAGATGTTTGCATAACCAGGTCCTGCTATCTCTGCCTTTTCTATTGTCTTCTCCTTTGCAAGAGCAGAAACAATCTTCTCCGCAATCTCTTTCGGACTCTTACCAACCTTCTTGGAAATCTGCAACGCCACGGGAGTTGTGATATCTCCATGAGCGCTATCTTGAGGACGCTCCCACCCAACAGAAATGTCATCAATACCGAACTCTGAGGAGAGCACCTTTTGCACGGTGTTGGAGAGGGATGAAAACACGGAAAAATTTAGGGCGAGTGAACAAAACTGCTACTCAGGAATTTACAGTAACTCTAGCACTAATGACTCACATTACCACTTGAAAACAATATTTGATCTTGCATACAGATTATGTACATGTCTTGAACACAAAATGTATGCACAATCGTCCACCCTAATTACCGTTCACAAAATATACTCATACACCCAATTTATGAACTCTATTGTTATTCAACCCAAAAAACTCTATAATATTATGATGATACTGCGAAATACATCAATTGCGGCTATCTTAGTCCCCTGTCTTCTTCTCACTGCATGCTCAAAGGAAGAACCAGAGAAATTACGGGTCAGTGGAGCCAAAATATCGGTATCTATAATGCATATTCTCTCTCAGCGTTCCGTTCAAAAGAACCGTCCGAGCGGGCTGCTCGGGATCTATAGTGGTCTCTACACCGCTCAAGGAATATTCCTGCCAGTACAAGGAGCAATCATTGGCATGAAATCCTTAGGCAATATCCTCAAAGGGCAAGCTAACAGCATCTCTGATGAGAATTTTGCACTATTACGTGAGGTTGGGGCCATACTGCAAGTAAATATCATAGATACGCTCAATCGCAGTACAAACCGCTCAGCAGCACTAGATATCTACACACAGTCCTTGCGTAATATCGGCATTCTGGCTGAACGAAAGATTGTAGAGCTTACGGCTCTCAATGGTACACAAAAGATTGAACTCAAAGAGAAAAGAGAAACCGCCCGAGACATCGATCGAAAGTTAAAAACCTCTCTAAAAAACCAAGACTATTCGAGCGCGACAGAGCTCGAGGAGGAGTTAACCAACGCTAATGGGCTTTTCGCAGAAATCAAAACAAAAAAGGAGCAAACGGATGATATGATTAAACGATTTGAAACCCTACTCGATATTGTCGTCGATAGGCTACAGGCAGTAGAAACCAACCGCGAAATACTGATAGCGGGGTTGCGCGTAATAGATGTACCGGGAATCGCCGACTTTAATATCCTCGAAGAGGGCAAGCCTTGGCGAAAAAGAAAAGGTTCGAGTATTTTTGAAAAGAAGCGCGGTCTGAACTAATAGTATATTTTGTCAATATTCGAGGACTGCCTGTTCTTTAAGAGAATCTCTACTCATCACCGAACCCCCGAATTCTTGAGCTAAACCTGCTTTTGTGCTATAATTAATAGATTTTACTATGTAGTAAAAGCATTGAGCTATGGCTCCAGACAAAAAACCCCCAAAGGCAAGTTCTACCTCACTTCTCGTGCAGGCATTTGACGATTTGCTAGGTCTCCACAAAAAATCTACCAATGCGCTGACTGCTGCAAAGAAACGTGATCTCACAGCAGAGGAACTACAAGCAATTAGCTATTACGAAGAAGGGTTGCAAAAAACACTAGATCTCATTGCACCTGCTGGTATGGAAGTGCATTCCATGGAATTGATACTCAATGATCAATACGCTCGAACAATGTACGTCTACAACTGGCCAAACTACATCTACCCAAACTGGCTGAGTCAGGCAATCAACTTCGACGCACAGATGGACATCGCACATTTCATCTACCCCAGCAACAACAAAGCGATCATGAAGATGCTGCGAAAGAAGGTTGCAGAAATGCGATCGAGTATTCGCATTTTAGAACAGCGTGGAATTGTTCGTGATCCAACACTGGAAGCTGCACTACAAGATGCGGAGGAACTCCGCGACCTTCTAGCCCGCGGACGTGAGAAGCTCTATCAGTTTGGAATGTACATCACAATCTACGCAGATGACCTACAGAAACTCAAAAAGATTCAGACCGATGTAGAGTCTCTTCTTGGAGGAAAACTCGTTCTCACCAAACCAGCCTTTTTCCAGATGGAACATGGTTGGCTTTCGACGCTTCCCCTTGCCATTGATGAACTCGAAATCAACCGCAACATGAACACGGCTCCACTGGCAACAAGCTTTCCGTTTAGCTCTTCTGACCTAACAGATGATCATGGAATTCTCTACGGTATCAACCGCCATAACGATTCCCTAGTGATCTTTGATCGATTCGACCTGCCTAATGCAAACGCGACAGTATTCGCTACATCTGGTGCTGGTAAATCCTTTGCGGTGAAACTCGAGATATTGCGAGCAATGATGTTTGGAACAGACGTCTTTGTCATCGATCCGGAAAATGAATATGCAGACCTCTGTAAAACAGTGGGTGGAACATTCATTCCCCTGTCACTCCAAAGCAGCTTCCGCATCAACCCGTTCGATCTACCAAAAGCCATACGTGGAGAAGATGCCTTGCCTGGAGAAGTATTGCGATCAGCAGTTATTACTCTGCATGGACTATTTAAGATCATGCTCGGCACACTGACACCATCTGAAGACGGTATTTTAGATAAAGCTATTTTGGATACATACGCACTCAAAGGTATCGACATGACAACAGAAGATGCCGGCAAAATTGAACCGCCAACAATGCATGAGCTGGTCGATGTGCTTATGACCACCGATGGTGGAGAAAATATGGCCAAAACGCTTCAAAAGTACACCGATGGAAGCGTGGTGTGGTGGAACGAACCGCGAGGTCCGGGT
>CAJXJE010000026.1 GCA_913054215.1 uncultured Candidatus Peregrinibacteria bacterium
CTGAGCCAGAACCTGAGCCAGAACCAGAACCTGAGCCAGAACCAGAACCAGAACCAGAACCAGAACCAGAACCTGAGCCAGAACCTGAGCCAGAACCTGAGCCAGAACCTGAGCCAGAACCAGAACCTGAGCCAGAACCAGAACCAGAACCTGAAGGAACCGAAGAAGCCCCATTGGTGAGCTCATAACAATCTTGCCTTCCGATCGACGAAATCGTAAGATAAACGCATGAAAAAACGTGGTGTCCTCGTCACAATCGTTGTGCTCTGCCTTCTAGGACTAGTAGCTGCTCTGGAATTAAAACGACAGGAAATATCTTCACAGTTAGAAGACATAACAGGGCACCTGGACCAAATACAGTTTGATGCTCCGAATAATGGCAAAGAGACTGCAGATCAGATTCTTAAAGAGCTTCGTAACTTGATAGATATTCCCGAAGACATAGAACCTACTGTTGCGACCATTATTGATGTGGAGTTGCTCCGTGCTAAAAATCCTTTCTACGAAAAGGCAGAGAATGGAGACCACCTTATTGTCACACCGACACGTGCCATTTTGTATAGTTCCAAAACAAAGCGGATTATTGATGTGGTACCCGTTCAGCTAGAGCCGGTTGCAGGTGGTTCTGCGGAGGAGTAGAACTGGTTTAATGGCTATAGTAAAAGGTTATTTAGTTATTTGGTTATTAAGTTATTCAATCATTATTGATAGTTCTTCGTGTAATAATATATGGTTATTTGCTTATGACATCATATACTTCATTATCGGATTTATCTGCTTGGCAGAAAGCAAGGGAATTAAGATTAAGCATTGCAAGAGTGGCAAAATCATTTCCATCGTATGAGCGATACAGATTATCAGATCAGATAATACGTTCTTCTCGATCCATTCCTGCCAATATTGCTGAAGGATTTGGCAGATATCATTTTAAAGAAAATGCTCAATATTGCCGTCAGGCTAGAGGATCATTAATTGAAACGCAGGAACATCTAGTTTGTGCCTTTGATGAGGGGTATATAGATCAAAAAATGTTGAATGAAGAGATGGGGAATACAAAAAAATGCCTAAAGGTTTTGAATGGTTATATTTCTTACCTTTCTAAGCGTGCCAAATAACTCAATAACTAATAACTCAATAACTAATAACCCGACAACCGACAACCGATCACTTGAGTGTATAAGTCTTCTCCTCGCTCTCTTCTGCCTAACAGCAAGTTCAGGATTTCTTACAGGAAGACTCATCACCAATCACGAATCACCAATCACTTTTCAATCTGATACTCGTCCTCTCATTCCCACTATTCACATCGAAGGAATCAGAAATGGACTACTCCATGGTTCTATAAAGGGATCAGCACGGGTCATAGTCGGGTCACAAACATTTACAGAGAGTGGAATATTTGCCTTAGAGGCATCATCTTTACGCTTTAATGAAATAGTGGTAATTGTTCCAGATAATGCACAGTTTGTCGCTTCTAGTAGAGGAAAAAAGTACTATCCAGTCTTTTCATCTGGAGGGGAGAGGATTGTGCCGAAGAATAGAGTGTATTTTGAGACAGAACGAGAAGCGGAGGCAGAGGGGTATGTACAGTAAATAGTTATTAAGTTACTAAGTTATTACGTTACTGAGTAACTTAAAAACCCAATAACCCAATAACCAACAACCAATCACTCTTCACATATCACTCTTCACACATTACCATACAACCCAATGCAACTATCCATAGTCCATCCGTGCTTTAACGAAGAAGAGAACATCGAGTACACCGTACGCGAGACACTCCGGTGGTTTGATGGCGAGGCACATGATGGCGAGGTGATTGTTGTGGATGATGGGTCGAAAGATCAGTCTCCACAGATATTGCAGAGACTTTCTCTGGAAGACCCGAGAGTACGAGTGGTGACGCATGAAAAAAACCAAGGATACGGAGTCGCTGTACGTTCGGGATGTGACGCGGCCGAGCATCAGTACATTGCGTTTATGGATAGTGATGGACAGTTTAAGATTGATGATATCAACCGTCTTATTCCCCATTTAAAAGATTACGACTTTGTCCCTGGTAGAAGGAAAAAACGCGCAGATCCTTTTCATCGAAATGTCTTTGGAAAAATTCTCGGCATCCTCATCTTTTTGACATTTGGTATGTGGGTACGTGATGTGAATTGTGGTATGAAGATTTTTACAAAAGATCTATGGCCCACTATGCGACCGCTATATGGAACTGAGAAGTTTTTTAATACTGAACTCTATCTTCGTCTACGCAAAGCTGGGTACAAGTGGGAGCAAGTGCCTGTGTCACACTATCCAAGAAGAGCGGGGACACAGTGTGGTGGTAGTGGCCGAGTGATGCGCGGCATGATCAAAGAACTATTTGATCTGCGATCCAAACTCAAAAAAATACCTACAACATCAGCATCGAGTTCTTTGCAGATCAAAGCCGAAATCACAGAAGAGGTTATACAGGAAACTTCTGTCTCTTAGGCGCATATTTTTCGTATGCAAAAATCATTAGTAACGTAAACATCCATATTTGTGTGGTAGCGACAAACACATCAAGTGAATCAAATTCTCTAAACGCTGCCTTATCGATACTTGTTAACGGCATGACACCCATCAGGTTTATGGTAAACGCTATGATCATTGCCCAGTACATTGCTGCAACTTTTCTACTGATGAAGATCATTGGAACGCCGAGGGCCACAAAGGGGAAGAGGTACCTCTCGTGCATTTGTGTCAGGAAGAGAAAGAAGGATGCTGTAAGTAGGGCACTGCAAAACATCAGTGCTTCGATATTGCGTGGGTTTCGTATCGCTTGGCGGAAAATTCTTAATATAAAGACGTACATCAGTCCAAAAAGCAAGATGCCCCATTTAGTGTACGTTAACAGTCCAAACGGTGATGTTGAGGACTGAATGCGCCAGCCCTTATCAGCTAGTATCGACCACCAGAAATTATAGGCACCGATGGTGACATTGGAATACGCACCGACAGACCCGATATACACATCAACGACTTCCTCGAGCACATTGCCCATAGCAAACGGTATCAGCACAACGAGTACGGTGATCATTCCTACGATACAGAAGCGGAGGAAGGCTCTGCGATCTACAGTGCAAAATAGTAAGTACGCAAAGAGGGGAAACAGTACAACACTCTGGAATTTTGTGAGGATAGAGATTGCAAGAAAAACGGCTGTAAGGTCACGTTTTTGGTAGACCCATGCACACAGAGCGGCAAGCAGAAACATGGTGTAGATAGAGTCGGTTTGTCCCCAAAGTGCGCTGTCGTAGAGAGCAGCTGGATTTAAAGCATATGCCCAAGCCCCTAAGAGACCTGCATGTCTACCCTTCCATTTTTTGATCAGTATAAAGAGCATTCCACATATCAATACGTCTGCAAAAATAGCGGGAAGCTTGATAAACATCCTGTAGCTCATACTATCGAGATCAAATACTCCAAACAGCATCTCATACACGTGGCCAAATCCTTTCAGTAGAATAATAGAAAACGGGGGATAGTCTGGGAGCATGTTTCCTCCAATCTGTTCCACGTACGATTGCGCTAACCCTAGCTGCACAGCGCTTCGTGCCCATCCTTGATAGACACCGATATCAAAGCCATAACCCGGGTGCCAGCTAAGACCTACGCGAATAGCCAAAGCAGCGAAGAGCACAAGAAAGAGCGCATCAATTCTGCGCAAAAATCCCGGAAATCGAAGGAGTCGTATAATGACTATCAAGAAAGGTTACGCACATACTAACGATTCATCAGCCATTTGACTATTGACCCTTCTCTAATGGTAGGGCGAACTTACTTTCTCGTTCACAGTTTACGCATCGCAAATCCCAGATTGGTAAAATCATACGCTTCTGAAATGATGCATCATCAATGGGTTCGTAGTATGTCAGTGGGCGATAGAATTGGAAGCTTGCGAAGATCAGAAGCCCAAGCAGAAGAACCAACCAATTCTTTTTGTTTTGAGTGAGCTGTATCTGTCCCAGTTGCTTGAGTTCTAATATGACGTAACACAGTAGGATGAAACTGAAGATCAGTGGAATGAAGTAGTGGTACAGATACATCACACGATCAATTTGCGACACAGCAACCATGTAGGCAGTCCACATGCCAGCCCAAATCAGTAATTCATTTTTATACTGCAGAGGCTTTGTACCTGGAATAATCCAGGAACCGACCAGCAACGCAAAGGCAAGAAACAGTCCAAGAAGTGCAGCTCCCCATACAACAGGGTTCGCTACTAGAGTGATGTATTGGTAGTAGGACCCATCTGGTGTTTCCCATCGATAGTTTATGGACCGAGAACCCAGAGGCCAGAAATAAAATGGCGATCCATTTTCATCGTCTTTACATAAATTGAGCTCAGGAACGCCGCGGCTGTAATGTGTGAGGAACAACATGCTTTCACGCATCATCAGTTGCGTATCTACTTGGCCTGCATCAACCAATGCTTTATATTCTTCTGATGCTTGGTAGTACCCATTGTCTGGCAGGGAATCTATCACAGTTTTTCCCATACTAAAGTGTAATTGCCAGATACCAACGTACGTAATAAGGAAGCCGGCAACTGAGAGGACGAAGAATTGACTGATGCGTTCGAAGTGGAAAGTGGAAAGTGGAAAGTGGAAAATATTTTCCGTTTTCCGTTTTCCGTTTTCCGTTTTCCGTAAGTGCAAAATGATAACAGGAACTAACAACACCATTATCAAAGCTAGAGCCTTCGTTGCCATGGCACATCCGAAGATGATACCAAACAGCAAACTACACAGCGGGAAGCCATTTTTATGATCTTTATAGTGCAGTATCAAAAAGTACAGTGCTATGAGCGCCACGCAGAAAAAGAGCATGATGCTGTCGAGCATCGCGGCTCTACTATGGGTTATGAGCGCATTATCAAATACATATAAGAAGCTGAGCAAGAATGCCCATATCGGTTTTCGCGTTATGAGTAAGAATATCAGATACAGCAGCGGTGCAATCAGCCACCCAAGAAGAACAGGAAAGAATCGATATCCTTGGAAGGAGAAACCTCCTGGGAGTTCTTTTGCGTAGTCTGTGCCAATAAACTCATCATCCATTCCGGGGTTTGCATCAAAAATTGCTTCTCCTGCTGCAATAAGCATTTTTGCCAGTGGTGGGTGTGGCTCCATAAAGAAGGTCCCATTCAAGTATTTCTGCGCAGAAGCGATATGGTAGTTTTCATCCCAGTAGAGATATGGAGGGTTCGTATAGCTCCAGAAGAAGCTAAAAAACGCGAATACTGTGAGCAGAGCTCCAAGGAGTACGGGTTGGGATTTAAGCCAATGGGGAGACGGAGAAGCTGGAGACATTTGGTAGTGAGTGTAACGCAGTTTTCTCAAAAGAAAAACATGACTCGTGCAACTTTCCTCGCTATTCTATCGATCCGATGGCAGCTACCAAATCTCGTCCACCGAAAAGTAAAAGTTGGTTACTCAGTATCCTCCTTTTTGGGACGCTTATTGCTATGTCTCTGGTATCGCTGACTAACCCTAAGCGATCTTCCGATAAGGAATTTGCCGATGCTCCAGAGGTGAGTATCAGTGAAATTACCCGTGGCTATAGTGCTGGGAGGTTCAGCAAAATTTCTGTGCGTGATAACAAGGTATTTATTACAACAACGACGGGGGCTGTGTTGCAGTCCTATAAGGAGAGTCGCGATACCGTGTCTCAGTTGGGATGGAACGACCCAAGTAATAGTACGATCGTCGAAGTAGAGAACCGCGAGGCACAGAACATGCTTATGGCTATCTTGCCAGACCTTTTGTTTTTACTGCTTGTGGTCTGTGGCTTGATTTGGCTGTTCCGCGGTATTGCTCGTAGCCAATCGACGGCGATGTCCTTTGGAAAGTCTCGTGCAAAGGTTGCCGATGCGACACAGGTAAAGACACGCTTTAAGGACGTTGCGGGGATGGAAGAATCCAAAGAAGACCTTATGGAGGTAGTGGATTTTCTGAAAAACCCCAAGAAGTACACCAGTATTGGAGCCAAGATTCCCAAAGGTGTCCTACTCGTCGGTGCTCCTGGAACGGGTAAAACTTTGCTTGCACGTGCCGTTGCGGGAGAATCAGGTGTGCCATTCTTCTCTATCGCCGGTTCGGAATTTGTGGAGATGTTTGTGGGTGTGGGTGCCAGCCGAGTGCGAGACCTGTTTGCAAAAGCAAAGCGCAATTCACCGTGTATCATCTTCATTGATGAGATTGATGCAGTTGGTCGTCAACGTGGAGGAGCAGGTTTTGGTGGAGGTCATGATGAACGTGAGCAGACACTGAACCAGATTCTTACAGAGATGGATGGATTCGAACAGGAAACGAATGTGATTGTCATTGCTGCAACGAACCGTCCAGATGTACTGGATCAAGCGCTACTTCGCCCAGGGCGATTTGATCGACGCATCTTTATAGATCGGCCAGACCTGGTTGCAAGGGAACAGATCTTGGAAGTCCATACCCGAAACAAGAAGATGGCCAAGAAGATCAACCTCACGCTCATTGCAAGGAAGACGGTTGGTCTTACGGGTGCAGATCTTGAAAATATTATGAATGAAGCCGCTATCTTTGCTGCGAAACGCAAACACAAAACTGTGTCACAGCAAGATATCGACGATGCGGTAGAAAAGGTAGCACTGGGGCCCGAGAAGCGCTCGCGAAAGTTGTCGGAGAAAGAAAAAAGCATTACTGCGTACCATGAACTTGGTCATGCTATTGTGGGATACCTCTGCCCAGAAAGCGATGATCTACACAAGATTTCCATAGTCTCTCGTGGGTCTACTCTTGGAGTGACATGGTTCTTGCCACAGGAAGACCAATACACCACCTCTCGAACAAAATTCCTCGATGAGATCTGTGGTCTACTCGGTGGTCGTGCAGCAGAAGAGTTGATCTTTAAAGAGATTACAACAGGCGCTAGCAACGACCTCGAGCGTGCTTCTGTCATCGCACGGAATATGGCCATGCGGTATGGGATGGGGAATGATGATATCGGGCTTGTCACCTATGGAGAAAAACAGGGAACAATGTTCCTTGGAGTGGACCCTGCTACCACGAGAAACTACAGCGAAGAACAGGCATGTCATATTGATGACTTCGTCCGTGAAACAATAAGCAAACAGTATGTGCGTGCACTCGGTATACTAAAAAAGCACAAATCCAAATTGGATAAACTCACGAAAATCCTCTTAAAGAAGGAGACCATGAGTAAAGAGGAATTCGTTGAAATATTTACAGGCAAAAAGCCGAAAAAGCGCAAATAGAAGCCAAATATCTACAGAGAAGGGGCATGGTTTTTTTGAAGCATATACTCTATAATAACGGCCAATGCAGGCTCTCTCACCACTTGATGGCAGATACAGAGCAAAAGTCGAAGCGTTGGCGGCCTACTTTTCTGAAGAGGCGTTAAACAGAGCTCGCGCCGAAGTTGAGATCCGGTATTTTATTAGTCTTAGTAAAGAATCAGGTGTGAAGCAATTACCGAAAGTCACTGCTTCCCAAGAAAAAGCACTTCATGCGATCTATAAAAAGTTTTCTACTAAAGATGCAGCAGAAATCAAAACCATCGAAAAAACAACGAATCATGATGTAAAAGCGGTGGAGTACTTCTTAAAAAAGAAGGTCGCAAAGATCAAAGGACTCAATAAGCATACAGAATTCATTCACTTTGGTCTGACATCAGAAGATGTGAACAACTTGAGTTATGGCTTACTGATCAGCAGATCACTAAAAGCTGTCACCATCCCTGCTGTTTCGGATCTTGTTGCAGATCTCAAAAAATTGGCTGTAGCGAATCGCAGTATCACCATGCTCAGCCTGACACATGGGCAACCCGCTACTCCAACAACACTTGGAAAAGAGATGCTAGTATTTGCGGATCGATTCAATCGCCAACTCGACCAACTGAAAGATTTTAGGATGAGTGGAAAGTTTGGATCAGCAGTCGGAAACTATCACGCGCAGAAGGCTGCGTATCCTCGTATCAAATGGGAAGCATTCGGCGCAAAGTTTATGAAGAGCTTGGGGTTAGATCCTCTTGCTAATACTACACAGATCAATCCTCATGATGATATCGCAGAGCTAAGCCACATAGTCTTTCGCATCAATACCATCGGTATAGATCTGTCTCGTGATATGTGGCACTACATCTCTCGTGGAATCTTTGGACAGGAGCTTATAAAAGGAGAGGTGGGTTCCTCAACGATGCCACACAAAGTAAACCCAATTGATTTTGAAAATGCGGAAGGGAACTTCGGAGTGTCCAATGCGTTGTTTGCACACTTTGCAGAAAAACTTCCTATCAGCAGATTGCAGAGAGACCTGTCTGATTCCACTGTGCAGCGGTCGATCGGCACTGCATTTGGGTACAATCAATTAGCTATTTCTTCGCTACGCAAAGGGCTAAGTAAGTTATCATTGAATAAAAAAATTATACAAAAGGAATTAGACAGTCATCCAGAACTTTTGGCGGAAGCGATTCAAACAGTGTTGCGCAAAAATGGGGTGAGTAATGCGTATGAAAAATTAAAAGCAGTGACACGTGGAACACACGTCACTAAAAAAGATATGCTCGACTTTGTGGAGAAACTCAAGATCCCAAAGGAGGATAAGAACACTCTACGAAA
>CAJXJE010000027.1 GCA_913054215.1 uncultured Candidatus Peregrinibacteria bacterium
CAGCGCGTGAGTACGATGCCTCCTGTTCCTGCAGCTTTGAGTTCTTCCTCTTGTTCTTTGGTTAAGTCGCACGCTTCGTATTCTATGCGTCTGCAGAGATATCCACGCTTGCTAAACGGGTGTGAGCAGATGCCGTCACCCTCTTTGGGTTCTGGGACTACTGCATGATCATTTAGGTCTTCATCTTCATCTCCTCCATTCCCACCTCCTCCACTTCCGAGGGTTCCGAGTGCTGGTTGATCGTTTCGTTCATCTTCACCTTGTTTATTCGGATACTTTCCGCCACGGATCATGGAGTCTGTATAACTTTTAATACACAGCGTAGGGGTTGCACCACCTTCCAAGCAGTCACTAAATCCTGGGGGATAGAGTGCTGCTTGCACGGGCTCTAGTGGGATGTACCACTGCAGCCCGACGTCGTCGTAGCGTATCCAAATGTAGATATTATTTTCTTTGTCGATAAAGCTGGGATAGAGGATGTGTTCATCGTTTCCTACATCAGCTGGGACAGTTTGAATGATGTCGCTTAATTCTTTGAGGATTTCCTCTAATGCACACACGCGTTTGTCGAGCCAAAGATTTTCAGGGATAGGGAGGAGTGCTGGCGGAGTTCCACAGCTACCTTCACGTTCGATGACATATCGAACACCGTGGCGGTAGCGATGGATAGCAGAGATGAGTGCATCCTTGTCCTTTTTTTCTGTTGCGTCATCTGCTTCCGCTTCCCACGTACGAATCATGCCTTTTAACATGTCTACAATTTCTTTTGCCTTGTCTTTTATATCGTCTTCTTTTCCATCTGGCCACGGACGAGCGCGTGTCAGTACTTCTAAAAATGGTTCAACGAACGGATCGTTCGCTGCTCGCCACAAATGTGTGATACTTGAAAATCGTGTGATGACATCAATAGGTTTTGCAGGATATCCGTCTATACCCATTTCATATCCCGAGACAATGGCCTGCATATTTCTTCCGAGTTGTCGCAGCCATGTATTACGTTCTACCGCTGTACGCAGCCTGTTTTGTGCTAAGAGGCACGTCATGTAAGCATTTTTTAAATCCAGATCACCACACATTTTTGGATAATTCGTCTGTATCGAATCATCGACATATTCTTCGCTTCGTATTTCAAACGGTACAGTGAGATCGGTGGTGTCCCTCGTATCGAGTTTAAAATCATGAAAGACACCTAAGGAAAATCTCTGCACAGGCAGAGTGGCTTCTTCTGTACGTGACTCCAACTCGACTATATTTTTTACTCTAAAGTAGAGTGTGTCTTCCTCTTCTGCGAAGACGCTGGGAATCATCAAGCCGATGAGTAGGAGCAATTTAATCATTGGGTTTGCTGGTCTTCTTCTTTAAAATCACGGAGAGAATCTTTGGCATTCCAAATACGTGGCAAGCAGCTACTCGTTTCTGCTGTAAGCGCTGCGATGTTTCGTATATCAAGAGAAAGTCTCTGAGTACATTCCAGCTCTGCTTCTAGTGGGCGCAGACGACCAAAATTTCCTATCAGTGTGAGAACGCGATGGAGTGTTTGACGTGCAACACTGCGTTCCTCTTGAATGATGGCAGAGCGTTCAAACGCTTCTACCATCACTTCGGGGAAGAATATGGAGACAAAATCAGGTTTGGACTTTTCTTCAAGTGTAGTATCGAATTCGAGGAATTCCCCAAATTCCATCAGTGAGCATTCGTAAATACGCAAGTATTCCAGAAGTACTCGCGCAATGTCATACTCGCTTAACGGAACGTCGGGGTCGTTCCATGTTGGCAGTCCTTCAGCGAGACCTAAGAGTTCTGGCCCCGGAGGCAAAAAGTTTTCGTAGTCCACTGCACTGCATTCCACTTCTCGTGGTGCAAGGTATTCTTCTATCACTCTGTTGACTTGATCGTGGTAGATCTCTGGCCATTCTGCGATGTACAGCTCCTCGAAGAGCAGTGTACTGTACCGATCTTCGAAGCGACTACAGGGAGCTAGGATGGGATGTTCGTCTGGCGGCCTTCCGGAATACTCTGGCACAGCAAGTTCGGCAGCACTGACTTGCCCAATTATTCCTATGCCGATGAGGAGCATCAGGAGTTTCATTGTTCTACAGGGGGAGCAGAGTCGCACGAAGAGAGGAAGCAGGGGATGCGTTCGAGTTGTCCGATAAGTTGCACGGCTTGCCTTAGGGTGCCTGTCAGTGGCCAGCGCATCTCTCGAAGGAAGATGTCGAAGTTGCCGGCAAATTGTAGAAGTGTTCTAAACCCTGCATCATATTCTGTTGCGAGTAAGAGTTGCTGTACCTCCCGACGTATGAGTTGGTTGGTGATTTCATCGCAGTAGCTTCTACTGTCTGCTGGGCTGGCGACAGACAGGTCTGGTGTCTTAAAGTGGCATTCTTTCCAGGTAGCTAACCCTCTGAATTTTATGCAGCCGATTGGTTGCACTTCGTCGATACGAAACGGGTCCGGTCCTTCTTTATCTTCTGAGAATCGTGATACCTCACACAGTGCTGCAGTGCGACATTCGAGTGCACGGATATTTTGCAAGAGATACGGTATGAGTTCGGATGTCATGACGCGTCTCGTCTCGAATATTCCTTTAATGGGAATGATCTCTGCGTGTTCATCCTCCTGATCCATTATAGTATTTGACCAAGATAAGCCCTGGTCTCCTGGGCTAGAGTTGATCCATGGCGTGTTTTCATCAATGGTCTTGAGCCACGCCCAACCGTCGGTGTCGTAGCGGACGTTGCCTACCTCTGCATCTTCTGCCCTCTTTTTTCCAAACATGTAGGCTCTATACAGCCGCTGTTCACGGGCAAGTTCACGGTTTACACGTCCGCGACAGTTATCGGTAGATGCTTGTGCAAGTAGGAGCGTTGGGGTGCTCAGCATGATGATAGCCAGTGCTATAGAGAGAATACGGTTCATTGCTCAGGGGGTATTATTTCGCAGAAATTGTCAGTGCAGGCCTCTCCTTCTTCTAGGGGCTTGGGCTCGAAGCGCTCTATGTATCTCTCGATGTGTTCACCTTCTGGCACACGGAAGTTTTCGAACATTTCTTGCTGTGGCATGTCGTATAAGAAGCGCTCGTCTGCGTTTTGAATAATATTACTACTCTCTTCGCGTACGTCGGTGCGTATTTCTCGGATCATAGTTTCGGGATTGAAATCTTTTGTTATATCAAGCATCCATCCTTCACGTGGCTTGCGCGCATAGAAGTTGTAGAGTTGGCAGGCCCAGTCTTCACGTTCGCAGTATGTTTGACCGTGGATGATTGGTTTTCGGAATTTACCTATGGATCGTAGATCATCAAAGAGGAAGATTGCAGGCCTCGAACCTATGCGTTGGAATCGTTCCTTCAGGTCCGCCTCGAAGTGCACACATTTTTTCTTGGGGTCATCGTGTGGTTCGATACAGTCTTGTTCGGTGCCCGGTTTGACACAGTCATTATCTTGTTGGTTACCCCCCTCACATCTCTTTAAAGTAAGGCTTTCCCAGAAGAGTGTATACTCTTTATCCATATCTTCTATAAGCTGTTTTGTTTCAGAGAGGAATGTCCCAAGTCTTAGGATATCGAGTGTGGGCATTTTAATTTTTGGGAAGGGGTCACCAGGTTCAGTGTTTACCCTGAGGCTAAATGCAGCAGCCTCCTGGAAGGATTCAAGCTCTGGCATCCCTGCAGGATTGATGACAATGGGGAGAGCTGCTCTGATTCTCTCGGAGAGTTCGTCTGGGAATGCAGGGAGTGGTGCAAGGATTGGGTATGTAGGTTCTTCATCTCGTTCTAATGGTGGAGGGGATATTTCATCGAAGTCGATACGAATTTGTATGGGCTTTAAAATAGGGAGCATAATGGCGCGCTGTGGTTCACGGAATGCTGTGAAGTCGAGCACCATATCGGGGTCACGCTTGGCATCCGGTGGCTGAGGCATACGCGGCGCTACGGGGTAGAATCGGTCACATACCGCAATATCAGGGAATACTTCTTCACCAAATTGCTCGTTTGATCGCATTACAAACTGTAAGCAGTCGGTGTAGTCTGCAAGACCTGTTCTATCTGTTGCTCCACCAGTGGTGTCTCCGGCATTTTCTCGGCCAGGGAGCCACGGGTCGAGTAGAGAGTAGATGGGAGAGGTAAAGCGTGCATTGCGAGGCCAAGGGAAGGCCTTGTCATCATGCAGCCCTCGGTAGGTCTGTTGGATTCGCTGCCATGTTAATTGCAAAAATTGATTGTTTGCAGCAATCAGCAGATACGTTCTATAATTTTGAATGTTCTCATCTAACCAGTCCGCAAGCTTTTGGGTGATACGCTTCTGTTCAATGAGCATTGCCCCTGCGTATCGTGGCAACTGCGCGCGGAGCTTACGTACGTCATCTGCTTGGTCTGCATACTCTTTCAGTTTTTCTGCCACTTCTCGTGCTTTTGCTACTCCAGGCAAACTTTGCTCCTCTTGTTTCCGTGCCCAGGTTTCCCATCCTTGTGCTATGGCACGCAGCTCCGTTGGATTTACAATAGGAACAACCACAGGTACTGGTGCGCCTTCGATACGCAGGAGTAGCGCACGTTCCATAAAGCTCACCACATCTCCAAGCAGGTCTTCGCGGGCTTGCACTTGTATTTCTATGGATTCTGAACGGATATCTGGTGAGAGATCTCCTGGCTGTGGTTCTTCGGGTGGCGTGTACAGAGGGTCCAATGGATTTAAGTCAATTGTCCATGTGGTTGGAAGCAGTAGACGCACTGTCGGAGGTGTGAAGTTTTTGTGCATCTCGGTTTCTACGATATGCCACCACTGCACCACCGTACGACGTTCTTTGGTGAGATCTTTTTCGATAGTGATGGTGTCATCCGGTGTGCGAATCAGTGCGCCGCTACTTAATTTTCTGAGGAGATCGAGCTGTACAGTGGCCCTTTGCTTTGCACTGTCTGTCGTGAGGAGTGTAAACGAGAAGTCGCCATGAAATACATTGCTAAACACGCCGTCATTAATCATCGAGAATGCACCAAGGGTCATGCTGCTGCTATTGCCTTTTAATTGCGGCCACCAGAGATCTACGTCTTCATTAAATGTCCGTGCGCGATCATTGAAAGGATTGTCGTCGAGAAAATCCTTAAATATTCCTTTACCGCGTTGCGTTGATTTCATTGACCAGAAGTTTATTTCATCACCATCGCCATCATCTTGTTCGTAGTATACAGCGATTGTGCAGCGTTTATCATCGCTTTCGGTCTGTTCAATTTTTGCATCTTCTGGAGCCACGTCGTACATGCCGTAACATGCTACTGGGATGTGTTCTTTCTTAAAGTCATCATCAGACACGAGTCGTGTCATGGCATCGGAACGTTCGTAACTCGCGTCGTTGTATTCACGGAAGTACGAAATATATTCGAGATCTTCTTCAACAAGTCGATATTCATCTTCTGGAGGAATTGGCCACGGTCCGTGATTTACCTTTCCCTCGTATCCGGAGGATAATACGACGTCACAGTCATCACTGGCGACTAAGCATTGGCCGTCTAAATCCGTTGGAAATGGTTCGAACCATTGGTCAGGAACGATGACATTGTTGGTATCGGGAAAGAGTCGGCAAGCCTCCCCTTTACAGGTTTTACAACTGGTACCGATGCGATCTTCATCAAATCCTACATCAATACCACAACTGGTAATCTCTGTATTTCCTTCATCATCCGGATCGCTTATTTCTGGTACCACTCCTGCAGCACCGTATCCATCATCGCTACAACATTCGTTTACGGTACTGGCCTCGTATTCATCTCGGCAGAGGGCTTGGTTGCGTTCCAATTCGCCCAATTCTTCTGGGAAGCCACAGGGCCCTTTTTCAAATTTGCGAATAGGTACGGGGTTACATACCTTTATGGTTACTTCTCCACCAGGAGGATCGGGGAGTGGCACTTCTTCCTCAGTGATGACATAACAGACATGCACTACTTTGCTCCAGAGAATGTACGTCCAGCTGTTTAGGTCTTGGCATAAGCCTCCAAGTGGTCCGTTGTCTTTTAGCTCTGTGCAAAAGTCTTCACCTGGCTCCTTCATTTCTAGTCCTCCACACGCGTATTTTACTTTGTCTTCAGCAGGTTCATAGGGTTGCTGATCACCACAGGCAACCTTTGATGAATCTGCTGGGTCCCACCCTTTGGGTTTTCCTATGGGTGGGTCTCCATCCAGTGGGCGTTGACATGGATGTTTGCAGAAAAAATCTGGATTACCTCGTGGGTCATCCGTGGGATTCGGTGCCACTTGCCTTTGGTCTGGGTGGTCCTTTGGGCGACAGACTGTGGTAAATCCACAAACTGTCTCTTCGTCAGTTGGATAATCAAACCCGGAGAATTGCCCGTTTTCCACACGTCGTTGTCCGTTAAAGGAAATATCTTGTGCGGTACCTCCGCTTTCTCTGCGCATACCAAGTCCGCTGCGGATATTCCCATATGCGCGCTCCGTATCGCGGCCCGGTACACCTTTTACTTTTGAGATGAGACCTTTCTCCGGGTCCGTTTTTTTAGCATCGGAATCCATTTCTGCATTAGTTTTTGTTCCTGCTACCTGTGCTTCTGCTTCCATTTCGGCTTGGGTTCTTGTTCGAGGAACGCGGATGTTTGCTTGCATTTCTGCATCTGTTTGCGTGGTGAATGTCCCCTCGAGTGTCCATTCGTTATTTCCCGATTTTATCCAGAAGTCTCCCGCATTATCTTCACATCGGTCGCCGATGTTTTTACCAGCGACCGTTTCGCAGAGGAGTCTTTCGGTCCATTCGTCGGGGCCTGTTCTTTCCCAAAATCCGCGATCTCTAGCTCTACATAACGAACCTTCAGGTTCATTACTTACTGTGGGGCAGATGATTTCCTCTTTCCATTCATTTGGGCCTATTTTTCTCCAGAACGTAAAGTTTTCATCCTCACACCTCGCACCTATAGGCTCATCTTCTGATGGCGGACATACAGGTTCCTCTTGGTCGAACACGCCGTTTACTTCTAACTCCCATTCCCATCCACCAGAAAATGCTTTTTGCAGATTTTTGTGAATATTTTCCATGGGGCCGTTGCCTTCTCCTTCGATGACCACTTTTTTTATGTCGTCGTAGTCACTGGGGTTGTCATCGGGAATAGAATACGGTTGGAATCCGTTTGCCTCTGCAAGTACAGGTGTAACGTACAGCAGGGGTACGCTCATGAGAATGAGGTATACAAGTTTGCGTCGCCGGGAGGGGACCATTTTTTTCAAGCCTATTTCTCAAGAAGGGTTGTTGCTTGATATGGTATCAAGAAGCGCAGCATCTTGCTTGGTGCATTGTGTGCAGAAGTATCATCACGCAACGAGAAAGATTTCTGCGCAATGAGAAATGATTGCGACGCGAAAATGTTAGGTGTACGTTTGTCCACATCTCATCTAGAGACCTCCTCTAATTCCATTTCCCCCCTTGAGATATGTTTTCACTCAATAGAGTTCACATCATCGGCTACCAGACTCAACCCGTAGAGGTGCGCCAGACCCCTGGCGGTACTTCTGTTACGGATTTAAATTTAGTGGTTCCCTACACCTTCAAGTCAGAAGCTGGAGAGACACTAAAAGGCAAAGGTTTTCACACAGTAACACTGTGGGGAGCTATGGCCGACATTGCAGGTCAGTACGTAAAGCCTGGCGCACAACTCTTTATTGCCGGTCGTCTGCAGACAGATAGCTGGGAAGATGAAAAGAGTGGTGAAAAGCGTAGTAAGACCAAAGTAGTTGGTCAGGATCTTATATTGCTAGACCCCAAAGATGGTCAAATGGCAGCCCCCGATGGTGCACCGAATGTGTGCAACGTCGTCAATACTGCAGAGGTTATTGGTAACGTTACCCGTGACCCTGAGATGCGTACTACGACCAATGGTCAGCAAGTACTTACCATTGGCGTCGCCACCAATGAGAGTTGGAAGGATAAATCTACCGGCGAAAAGAAAGATCGCACTGAGTTTCACAACGTTGTGATTTGGGGTGATCTTGCCGAAGAAGTTTCTCGCTCTATTAAAAAAGGAAACCGTGTCTACGCTTCTGGTCGTGTGCAAACACGCAGCTGGGAAACACAGAGTGGTTCCAAGCGTACGACGACAGAGATTATCGCTGATAGCGTGTGCCTTCTTGGTATCACTAGTGTAGAAGCGAACGATGCTGTCAGTAAGAGTGCGCAGGGCGCACCAGCTTCTTCTGCAGGTGGCGACGCAGTTGCTGCCGGAGTTCCAGAAATTAGCTACACGTCTGAAGTAAAGGCGGAAGACTTGCCGTTCTAACGAACGGAATGTTGAAATGTTGAAAATCTGAAATATTGAAAAACTACATTCCAGCTAATTTTCATCTCCAATGTAGGGATTTATATTGTTTACGAAAGGCCGGCTAACGCTGGCCTTTTTGTTAAAACT
>CAJXJE010000028.1 GCA_913054215.1 uncultured Candidatus Peregrinibacteria bacterium
AAGGAGGCAGAACTATCTGCGAGATACACAACGGCGGCGTATTCAAGAGGACTTGGATGCTCGAGGCTACACCGGAATAAGTCGTGCTGATTCAAAATACAGAAACAGTGATAATCGCGCACAAGATTCTATACTCCGTAGGATTCGCCGTGCAGAGCGTGGTGGTCTGCGATTACGGGCGATTTCCAGTCCAAGAAATTATAGTAAGCAAACCACAGCTGATAAACGTGCACGTGCAGCGGCCTACCGCAAGCGAATTGTTGATACGCAAATTAAACGATACAGCGAAATGGATAATGTTGACTGTAGTATCTTCAGTGGTCGCAGACAGGCGAAGTGTTATTACAGAAGCAGAACCAACTAAAGTTCTTTCTTGAGTAGATCAATCTCATCGCGCAAGTCTGCGGCTTTCTCGAACTCATAGTTTCTGGCTGCGAGGGCCATTTGGCTTTCCATCTCCTCAATAAGGCGCTTCTTCTCGTCTTTGGGTATCCTGGTGTGGTCACGCTTGGGACGACGAAGCTCGAGGGCTTTTTCGCCATCGGCAATATCGTGAATGGCTTTGATGATGGTCTTCGGGGTAATGCCGTGCTTCTTGTTATGGGCATCTTGAATTTCTCGACGACGATTCGTTTCGTCCAAAGCACCCCTTATCGCATCCGTTTCTTTATCCGCATACAGCGTGACATGTCCGTTGATGTTTCGTGCTGCACGACCAATGGTTTGGATGAGTGCATCGCGCGAGCGGAGGAACCCTTGTTTGTCGGCATCGAGAATGGCGATGAAGCTCACCTCCGGGAGGTCGAGTCCTTCGCGTAACAGATTGATACCCACGATGATATCGATCTCTCCAAGTCGCAGTAGTCTGAGGATTTCGATACGTTCGAAGGTATCGATATCACTGTGCAGATACCGAACGTTATAACCTTGATCGCGCAGGTATTCATCGAGTTGCTCTGCAGACTTTTTGGTAAGTGTGGTCAGAAGGATGCGCTCTCCTCGTGCGATAGTTTCGTTAAGCTCTTTGGTGATGTCATCGATCTGGTTCTTGGTCGGTTTGACAGTGACGATAGGATCAAGCAGTCCCGTTGGACGAATGATTTGCTCGACGATGTTTTTCTTATCCGTGTTTTTATACTCGTACTTTCCGGGTGTTGCTGAGGTGTAGATTTTTTGATGCGTGCGCGCTTCGAATTCCTCAAACTTTAGTGGGCGGTTGTCGTGTGCACTCGGGAGGCGGAAACCATATTCAATGAGCGTCTGTTTGCGCGAGCGGTTTCCTTCGTACATTCCTCCAACTTGGGGGACCGAAATGTGCGACTCATCGATGAACATCAGGAAATCATCCGGGAAGTAATCGAGGAGAGTACTAGGGGGCAGATCTGGTAAGCCATTGTTGTTTAAGTAGCGCATGTAGTTTTCGATTCCGGTGCAATAGCCCGTCTCCATCATCATTTCGATGTCATACTCTGTGCGTGTTCTGATGCGTTCTGCTTTGGCGAGTTCTCCTGCATCGGAGAGTTGCTTTTCTCTGATGTCGAGATCCCGTTTGATACCCTCTATCGCTTGATCGATCTTTTCTTTCGTCGTTACGTTGTGCGCTGCAGGAAACACAACAACTTTTTGCAGATCGGTAATGAGTTCACCGGTGAAACTATCGACCTCTTGAATAGTTTCAATTTCATCGAACGGCATTTCGATGCGAAACACCGTGTCTCCACCCGGAGGGAAAATTTCTACGGTGTCTCCGAGGACGTGAAACTGTGACTGACGGAACTCGATACCGCTACGGGTGTACTGAATGTCTGTGAGTTGCCGCAGCAATGTATCGCGTTGGATCTGCTGTCCTCGTTCGAGCGTCATGGCGAGAGCTTCGTAGTCTGCGACATTACCCAAACCGTAAATACAGCTAACGGAAGCCACGATGATAACATCCTTACGTGTGAGAAGATTGTGCGTTGCTGCGTGACGATACTTGTTGATTTCGTCGTTGATGGATGCATCTTTCTCGATGTAGGTATCGGTCGCTGGCATGTATGCCTCTGGTTGGTAGTAGTCATAGTAGGAGACGAAGTAGGAAACGGCGTTATCGGGGAAGAACCCTTGAAACTCCGAGCACAGCTGTGCAGCTAAGGTTTTGTTGTGTGCAAGAACGATCGTCGGCCTTTGTAGTTCCTGAATGATGTTTGCTACGGTAAAAGTCTTTCCTGTTCCGGTAGCCCCGAGGAGAATTTGGTGCTTCTCTCCTGCTTTGATGGTTTTAAGTAGTTTCTTGATAGCCTCTGGTTGATCTCCAGTGGGTTTGAAATCTGATACGAGCCGGAAAGGAATGTCTTTTGGCATGTCGATGTATTGTACAGAGGCTTGATGTATGATCAAATAGTCTACCCGCTTTATGTCTTCTCTTAATAACAACGACGAGCAGCTTCCAGCTCTCTCTGAGGTAGAGAAGCAAGAACGAGCAGAATTCGAAAGTATACAAATTGATATGTATACAATACTGATGCGTCTACGCCGAGATCTCAAAGCATTATTTGACGGTCAGGACACGTTTCCAAAGAATGATCCGGCAGCAAAGATGTTATTACCAGTATCCCTTGATGTCCTGGATCCAGGTCCAAATAACGAACACACTGAGCCATATTACGAAATAGTCCCGGGAATCGCTATCGTCGTAGAACAGACGCGAGAGTTAACACATGGTGTGGAAATTGAACACGAACACCTTGTACGGGAAACTTCATACCTCAGTCCTGCATTAGCGTTACGCATAATCAAACTGCTACAACCGGATAACTTCCGGAACTACGTAGAATATTACCTACGCTTTGCGAAAGAATTTCGAAAAGCGGCCGTACTGGCCGAACGCAATAATCGTGATTATGCGACAGTCGCCGCAGATCAACAGATGATAGAAGAGGCCGCAAAAATAGGATATAAAACTTTAACAGGAAAAGAGCTAGATACTGAGTGGCCAGCATATGGCTGAGCTCTAGACCATGGTTCCTTGGGGAAAATGTGGAAATTTAGACGAATACCGGTACTCTAGTAGCAATGATTGACCTCCAAGATCTGCGCACTCGGCCAGACGCCTACAAGAAGGCGGCGAAGGATAAAAACCTCACGATTGATTTCGATGCGTTTTTGAAGTTGGACAATAAGCGCAAAGAGTTGATCCCCGCTGTGGAAGATAAGCGTGCGAAGCAAAATGAAGCGAGTAAGCAGATCCCGAATATGAAGGGCAAAGAAAAAGAAGCACTCCTGAGTGAGATGAAAACACTGAGTGATGGCTTGAAGAAAGCAGAAGCTGCCCTGAAAGAAGTCGAAGTTGAGTGGAAGGATATGCAACTGATGTTTCCCTCTGTACCACTGGATAGTGTGCCCGTAGGCAAAGACGAGGGAGGAAACACTGAAGTGCGAAAAGTTGGAGAGCTGCCGACGTTTGATTTCGAGCCAAAAGATCACGTTACGCTTGGTGAAGCGCTAGATATTATTGATCT
This sequence comes from uncultured Candidatus Peregrinibacteria bacterium, assembly GCA_913054215.1. Lineage (GTDB taxonomy): Bacteria > Patescibacteriota > Gracilibacteria > Peribacterales > Peribacteraceae > UBA2170. The sequence continues at coordinate 3,501 of CAJXJE010000028.1, forward strand.
CCCTCGCGGGGCAAAGGTCAGTGGTGCACGGAATTACTTTCTGAAGGGTGACGGTGCAAGACTGCAACAAGCAGTGATGCGTTTTACAATGGACCATTTGCATGCAAAAGGATTCACCTTATTCTGTCCGCCACTCATGGCAACGTACGACTGCTTTATGGGAACAGGATTCTTTCCGGGAGCGGACGAGAATCAGATTTACGTTGTCGGTGGTAAAAACGATGATGGTGCACTCGAGAGTGACGACCTCTATTTGATCGGAACATCTGAAGTGACAGTCTGTAGTTATCACAAAGATGAGATAGTGGAGACTAAAGATCTACCGATGCGTTACGCAGGGTACAGTGCATGTTTCCGTAGAGAGGCTGGAACGTATGGAAAGGATACAAAGGGCCTCTATCGTGTGCATCAGTTTGAAAAAGTAGAACAGGTGGTGCTCTGCAGAGCAGATCAAGAGGAAGCGCTGAAGCTGTTTGAGGAGATCCGTAATAATGCCGAAGAAGTGTTGCAAGCACTTAAACTCCCGTACCGTGTGATCGATGTGTGTACCGGAGACATGGGTAAAGCCAAGGTATTTATGCAGGACATCGAAACATGGATGCCCAGCCGTGACTCATACGGGGAAACACACAGTTGCAGCTACCTCGGAGACTTCCAAGCGCGCAGACTCAATATTCGCTACGACGACGGAGGAGAGAAGAAGTTCTGTCACACCCTCAATAACACCTGTATCGCTAGCCCGAGGATCTTGATCCCTATCATCGAGATCTATCAGAATGCCGATGGTACTATTACTGTTCCGGAAGTCTTAAGGTCCTATATGAGCGGTCAGGAAGTGATTGGAGAATAAGCTTTGGCTTATGTAAGCCAATTCTTGACTCTTCAAGGGAATCTGTTTCTATGCTATACTATTCAGATACATACTTTTCTACCAACTCATGTTTCTCCTTCTCGCAGGATCTACCGAAATGGCCCGGGCGCTCATCGTTGATGAGTTCCTTGGAAACCATGATGACTGGCGACACTTGGCACTGGAAGATATTCAAGAACAAGATATAGAGATGGAAGAGGGTATGGAGATGAATGAAGAAGATGTTTTCGGATTTCAAATGGCTTTTATGACGATGGTTGCATGTGAATGTGCCAAAGAAGCGAGGGCAAAAGGACACCGCATTTTGATTACCTGCCCAGAAACAGAGATGTTAGAAGGTATCTACAATGAGATTGAGGAGCCTATTGTGAGTGTATTTCTCGGACTAGAAGGTGAGGCAGATGGCTTTGATCACGTCATAAACAGCAGCGAGAAGTCTATGGTTGAGGTCTGTAAATTCCTCAACGATATTATTCAAGCAACCCCTGCGTAAATGATCTTCCTCATCGCCGACGATAATGATGCGAAGGCGAACTGGCTTGAGGCCATGGTGGAGAAGTCCGGTATTGCTGAAGCAGTGATTCGTGCTCGTACGACAGAGGAGGCGAAAGAGCTTATTGATTCCCGGAAGCCAGAAGGTGCTTTTATAGACTATGAAATGCCCTCAGAAGACGGTCCTGCTGTTATCGCCTATCTACTTACAAACGTACCCTCAGCAAAGGTTGCTATGGTGAGTTCGAGTAACTCCAGTGAATACCATGCAGACGCAGAGGCTGCAGGAGCTTTATCCTACATTTGTACGTCATTTGAGGAGGAGGATGTTGTGGAGAAGGTGATGGATACACTGGAAGAGTGGAAATTATAATAATTGCTAAGTTTTGGTAATTATGTTATAATAATACTCGTACACAAAATCCTTCGCCATGGCACATAAGCGTTCCGTCCCAAAGGCTATAGCCCTCACTATTGGAGTTGCTCTCATGCTTCCTGTAGCTACGTCGTGGCAGAGTATGTTTGGCTCTGTTCATAAGGCTATCGGTAGCTCTATTACCATGGATTCTGCCAATGCAGAAAAGGAGCGTATGGAAGGAGAGATGGAGGCAATGCGATTACAAATGGAGAAGCTCCAACTGTTAATAGAGAGATTAGAGACAAATTAGAAAATTTGCTTCTTTGTTCTACGTTATCATAAGAGCATGAATATTTTATTTACCCGCTTTCCATTCACATCTGCCAATGGCGGTGCAGAAAATCAGACCATGAGTCTGATGGATGGTTTAATGCATCGGGGGCACACCGTGAATTTTTTGGGAAGTTGCCCTGTGCTTTTAGAGCGATGTGACCGGTTGGCAGTTGGCAGTTGGCAGTTGGCAGTTGGCAATCCGCCTGTGACGAAATGGGATGCGATTAGTTTTACATGGAGAAAGATCGCGATGAAACGGAAGTTACAGAAGGCACTTGAACAGATGGGATCTGTAGATGCCATTTGCATGTTGAGTCTGAGTGAGAAGATTCTGCTGACCCCTATCGCCCTTGCAAAGGGGATCAAGGTTGTGTGGATAGAGCATGACACTGTGGCTGATTGGCTAGCCAAAAACCCTTCGCTGCATTTGCTGTTAAAGATGAGTGCAAACGTGACTACTATTTGTGTTTCGGATTTGAGTGCGGATATTTTTTGCGATCTTGGCTACAAAAACGTTAAGGCAATACCCAATGGGGTAAAGCATCCCCCAGAAGATTTTGTGAAGCATGATTTTGATGAAACGTTACGCGTCGGATGCATAGCGAGACTATCTGAGGAGAAGGGTGTCGATGTGCTCGTTGAAGCGATGCGATCTGTGGAGAATGCAACACTGCTGATTAATGGTAAAGGGAATATGCATATTCCAAGTTCTGCAACTGTCACATTGAAAGCAAACGTTTCGGATATTGATGACGTATACCGGCAGATTGATGTCCTCGTTCTCCCGTCGCGAAAAGAAGATCCATTTGGGTTGGTGATCGCCGAGGCAATGCTGCGTAGCATCCCGACCATCTGCACGGATGCGTGTGGCATTGCAGGATACTTAGACGAGGGACTCAATGCATTGATCGTTCCTGCAGATGACAATGTAGCCCTAGCCAAAGCGCTAAACCGGATGCAGGATGCGGATACAAGAGAGCACATTGGTTCTGCTGGCCGAAAAGCAGCCCTAGAGATGTTTACGATTGAAATAATGGTCAACAATTACGAGAGCGTGCTGAGCGTGTAGAATGCCCCCGTGCAAAAAACGTTTTTACTGACACTACTGGTATCAGGATCGATTGCTTCTCAGCAAACATTCACCTTTGACGAACCCATTGATGCACTCAGTATTCGTCTACCACATGATAGTACTCAGGTCATGATTGAAACTTCTGATGGTTGGCATCGTTTCGCTATCGAAAAAGAATTTGATCCGATGATGATGGAAAGTGATATGGTGATGTTTCCAGAGTCCGTTAGAAAGATCGTACTGCGTGGCCAGATTGATGGAATAGAGCTGCATCCTATTCGTATTAGTAAAGAGCCAGTGAAGTACCAGCTCGCTGCACGGCAATTTTATAGATCTCCGAAGATCCTCAGCCGTAGTGATTGGGGGGCAAATGAAGAGTTCTTGTTTGCCGGACCACAAAACACCCGTAGTGATGCACTGACAAATGGAGCAACCAGCACTGCAACCCAAGGAAGCTCAAGCAGTAAGAGACAAGATGATTGCGAGAGGAACCAGAATAAATATCCACAGGACTTTACGACGAGCAACACCGAAACGCACGACACCACCGAGACTGCCTACCGATGGGCGAAGCGATACTCTCCAAAGGTAAAACTGTTGGTCGTGCACCACACGGCACAAAAAGTAAGCGGTGATAACCGCTCACCCGTAGAACGCATGCGCGCACTGTATGAGTATCATGCCAACAGTCGTGGGTGGGGAGACATTGGGTATCACTACATTATCGATGAGTTGGGAGGGATCTATGAAGGGCGTAGTGGAGGGAAAAACGTCGTAGGAGGGCACGTGTACTGCGGCAATGTTGGCACCGTAGGAGTGGCACTTATGGGAAACTTTGAAGAGGAAGAACCGACACTACAACAAATTCAAGCGCTGCAGTGGTTGCTGAATCATTTAAGTGATACGTATAACATGAACTTACGGCGTACGGTGTCGTATCACGGAAAAAATATGAAAGCTATTTTGCGGCATAAAGATCTTATCTCTACAGAGTGCCCTGGTTTTTATATGAGTCCGGCGATATCGCAAGTGCGCAATAATGTTATTGCAGGAAACTTTTCTAAGAGTGTGATGTTTCCAAGAGGTGTGAAGGGGGTACGAAAAGATAAAACTGTTTTGCGGCAAAGCACACGTCTCGAACGTGCGGGCTTAGGTGCCACCCGTCGGTTCTATCGTACCAAGAGGCGCATTCATACCGCAGAACGTAAACAAAATCCTCGACTAGCGTTCTATCGTGAACAGCTGGCTATCACGACGAACATCCAGCGTAAACGATCATCAAGAGTTAAGCGACCTATGCGTCCTACCGGTACGCTCTATCAACCGGCTACTCGAAACACCCAACCAGTCTACGTAAACATTGCTCGTGATGGGTACATCAGAATTCGACTGAGCTATACGGGGAATACTGCCGAGGTAACGTCTGATTCGATTGCCGATGTTAACGGAAACCGTGCAAAGATCGTTCGCTTCGGAAAAGATGGTAGTGCGTGCGTAGCAGTGAGTGGTTCTGCCACACTCGCAGAGGGAATTGTGCGCATGGACCCGGGTGATGGCGTGCTCACTGTGAAAAGTTGGAAGACAAAGTGGAACCGCTTCCGTGGTGTGATTGAGTGTCGGATAGTCGATGGGCAACTGGTGTTGATTAACGAAGTATCATTAGAAAACTATATGGCAGGACTCTCCGAACAGCCCGACACAGAGCCAAGAGAGAAGCAAAAGGCTTTTGCGGTTGCAGCACGCAGCTACGCGGCGCACT